>CAIYZX010000733.1 GCA_903930745.1 uncultured Chloroflexota bacterium
CCGAACGACCGCGCCTTCCAGGTGCTGGTGGCGTCGCTCACCGGCAAGTGGTACGGCACCGAGGCCGGCGTGGTGAACGGCCTCGTGGGGGCGCTGGGCTCCTCCGCCATCGACACCATCGAGGCAGTGCTCCTCTACCACGTCCTCGGCGGCAAGGTCACCTTCAGCGACGCCAAGGCGGCCAGCGGAGCCTCCGTGCCCACCGTCCTTGGACCCACCATCGGCATCCGCTACTACCCGTGGATCAACACGCTGGTCCTGGTTGACAAGGATCCGGACGCGTTCAACCCGTGGGTGGTGAACTCCAAGCGCGACATCATGGTTGGCAACAGCGTGGTCCATGGCATCGCCCTGGTGCTTCGTCCGGTCAACCTGCCCTGACCTTCCGGCGGCAGCCCGCTCGCGAGTCTCCGCCCCCTCTCTCCAGAAGGCGGCCCCAATCCCCGGGGGCCGCCTTCTTCCGTGTCGCCCGGGTCACTGCGGGGAGTAAGCCGCCGATGAGTGGCCTGCAAGTGGCAGCAAAGTCCGGGATGGGTCCGCGATGAGCGTCGCTCGTCATCGTCGTGGGCATGAACGACCGAGAAGAGCGACGAGCACAGCGCGGCCGCAGGGCCGGCAAGGACTACGAGACCCGCGACCTTGGCAACGGGGTGGTGCAGGCCACCGAGGACGAGGTCATGCGCGCGATGGGCGCCCTGCCCCCGGACCTGGGCTGGGACGAGGTGGCGTACAGCCTCGTGCCCATCCTGCCGAGGCGCAGGTCGCTGCCACCAACCGCCGGCACCCCTTTCCGGATCACGGTCCCCGCGGGGATCGAGGTGGGGTTCGGCATCGACATCGGGCCCGCGTTCCTCATGGTGGGCGAGACGCTGGTCAAGGAGTGGGGCCTCACGGGTGACCAGCTCCTTGCCACGGCGATCGCGAACCTGCGTCGCCGCCTCCGCGAGGTCCACCGGCAGGACCTGTTCCGCCAGCCCATCGACGGCGTTCCCACGCGGGTCCTCCAGTCCGGCGTGGGCCTCGCGTCCGCGCTGATCCTGGACCCGGGCGAGCTGGCGCGGCTGTTCGGCAAGGGTCCGGCGCTCTTCCTCGCCCCCATGCGCGACATCCTGATCGCCCTGCCGCCGGACGTGAACCGGGCGCTGGCCGCCTGGCTGCACGACGAGTTCGCCGCCCTGGACCCCAACGGGCTCGCGCTCGAGGCGCTCGTGTGGGAGCGCGGTGCGATCCGCCACGAGCCATTCCTGACCGGTGGCGGCGGCTGACCGGCCCGGTGCGGGCCGATCCAGCAGTGCCCCGTGCGAGGCTCGTGACGGGGAGGTAGGTGACGGAGAGGCCCGAACGCGCGACACTGGGGGCTGACACAGCGGCCACAGGAGCTTCGGGTCTCCGGACACGGGCCGCCGGGAGGGCTTTCGCCAGATGTTGAATGGACTGATCCTCTTCGCCGGCTTCATCATCGCCGCCGCCAGCATCCTGCTGGGGCTCGTGCTGCCCGTTGCTCGAACCGCCGCGGAGGCCGCCGGCCGCCCCATGCGCAACGTGGGCCCGGCCGCCCCAGTGGGCAAGCGCCACGTCGCAGGTGGCATCTTCGGCGCGATCGTCGGCGGCGCCCTCGTGGTCGTGGGCATGGCCGCCCCCTTCGTCGAAGTCCCGGCCGGCAACGTGGGC
>CAIYZX010000734.1 GCA_903930745.1 uncultured Chloroflexota bacterium
ACGCCCAGGTCTTCGGTGACCTTGACGGAGCCGTCGGCCTGCATCTCGCCCATGAACATCGGCAGGGTGCAGTGGCGGGTGCCGGCCTTCATGGCCGCCTTGCCGCCGAAGCCCTTGTCGAACGAGATGCCGTCGAACGCGCCGTTGACCTTGGCGAGCTCGGTGGAGCCCGCCTTCTCAACGGCCGCCTTGTACATGTAGATGCCGCGGTACCACGCCGGGCTGTTGAACGACGAGGCGAAGATGCCCTCGGGGTACTTCGCCTTGTACGCGGCCATCAGCTTCGTGGTGGTCTCGTCGTGGTCGCCCGAGCTGAAGAAGTCCTGGACGCTGATGACGCCCTGGACGTCCGCGCCGAAGAGGCTGTTCACGCCCTCGTCGTACAGCGGGCTCATGTGGATGCCCTTGAAGCCGCCGCCAACGACGCCCTTCAGGAACTGGACGGACAGCGGCAGGATCGTGACGTCGAAGATCGCGTCCGCGCCGGCCGCCAGCGCCTTGGAGACGAGCGGGGAGGCGTCCGTGTCGGTGAGGGCATAGTAGTCCTCGCCAACCACGGTGCCGCCGGAGGCCTCAACCTGCGCGCGGAACTGCTTGATCATGTTGCGCGGGTACGAGTAGTCCGCGCCGCAGCAGTAGAAGGTCTTGGCACCCTTCTCGATGGCGTAGGCCGCCATCGGGTCAACCTGCTGGTTGGGCACCGCGCCCACGACCCACATGTTCTCGGTGCAGTCGCCGCCCTCGTAGGACGTGGGGATCACCATCAGCGTCTTGCCGGTGGTGCAGATGATCCCCTTGACCGCCTCGCGGGTTGCGGAGGTGACGGTGCCGATGACGAAATCGACCTTGTCCTTCTCCACGAGCTGGCGGGCCACCGTGGCCGCCGTCGTCGTGTCGGACGCGCTGTCCGCGACCACGACCTGGAGCTGCCGGCCCAGGACGCCGCCCGCGGCGTTGATCTCGTCAACCGCGAACTGCGCGGTCTCCACGTTGGACTTGCCCACGACGCCGAACGCGCCGGTGACGTCCGTCAGCACGCCCACCTTGATGGGACCGGTGGGGGCGCTGCTGCCGCAGGCCGCGAGAAACGCGCCGAGCGAGCCGGTCGCGCCGATCGCCGCGCCGCCAACCGCCATGCCCTTGAGCATGCTGCGACGCGTGACCTTGGTGTCCGCCATGTGTGCTCCTCCTCCTTGGATGGGTCCCGTGGCCCTAGCGGTTGACTAGCCCGCCGGGCCGAAGCCGCATGAACACGATCGCCCCGATGATCACGATCACCTGGGCGAAGACCGGATTGACCAGGGCCGGCATCAAGCCGAACGGGACCCCGATCGCCAATGCGCCGAGCAGCGGCCCCTCGATGGTGCCGAGCCCGCCGACCATGACCGCGATGAACATCGGCACGAGGTTGTCGATGCCGATGTCCGGATAGAGGATGCGTCCGGGGACGACCATCGCCCCGGCGAACCCGGCGAGCGCTGCGCCAACGGCGTAGGTGCCCGCGTACATCCGGCGAGTGGAGATGCCCGTGGCCTCGGCCAGCTCGCGGTTGTCGAGCGTGGCGCGGGCCCGCAGGCCGATGCTGCTGCGGCCCAGCACGAGGTACGTGCCGGCCACGGCCAGGATGGTGACGACCATGATCACGAGACGCCAGACGGGCAGCTGCGCCCCGCCGATGTCCACGGAGTCCGGGATGGGCGCCGGGACCGGGGCGCCCTGCTGGGTCATGAGGGCCCGGACCACCTCGCGGATCACGAAGCCCACGGCGAAGGTGGCCAGGAGCGCGCCTGCCGGACTGCCGTAGAACCGGCGGATGACCGTGCGCTCGAGCAGCGAGCCGAAGAGGCCCACCACGATGGGCGCGAGGATGATGCCGATGAGGGTGCTGCCCAGGAACGTGGAGGACAGGTACGCGACCACCGCGCCCAGCATCACGAACTCGCCCTGGCAGAGGTTGAAGATCCGCATCATGCCCACGATCACGGCCATCCCGAGGACCAGGAGGACGAGGATCGAGGCGACGGACGCCGTGTCGAAGATGGTCCGGACGAGTTCGGGCGTCACAGGCGGCCTCCCCGCTGGGCGGTCTGGGCGGCGCCGGCCGTCGCCGGGATCCTGGCCGGCCCCGTGATCTCGCCCGCCTGGCGCGCGGCCCGCTCGACGATCATGGCCTGGCGATCGGTCACCTGCTGGTCCGGGAGGCGCTCCCAGTCCGGGTCCCACGGCATCGTGACGCCGGTGGAGATGCCGGACATCGTCTCGAGGACCGCGAGCCCGCAGTACGGCACGTAGAGCGCGGAGTAGCCGCCCTCGTGGACCATCGCGAGCCGGCCCCCGCACAGCGCATCGGCCGCGTCCATGAGCAGCCGCGTCATCGTCCGGTAGCCCGTGGTGGTGATCATCATCCGGCCGAAGGGGTCCGTGAAGGACCCGTCGAACCCGGACGCCACGATGACCAGGTCCGGGCGGAACGCGTGCAGCGCGGGCACCACCGCCCGCTCCATCGCCGCCACGTACGCACCGTTCCCGGAGCCCGCGGGGAGCGGGATGTTCAGCACGCTGTTCGGCGCCGTCCTGCCGCCCCGCTCGTCCTGGGTCCCGGACCCGAACGGGTACAGGTTGTCCTGGTGCAGCGAGACGGTGAGCGTGTCGGGGTCATCCCAGAAGATCGCCTGGGTCCCGTTCCCGTGGTGCACGTCCCAGTCCACCACCGCCACGCGCCCGAGGCCCAGGTTGGCCCGCGCCCAGCGGATGGCGATGGCGATGTTCGCCAGCATGCAGAAGCCCATCCCCTCGCCGGGGAGCGCGTGGTGCCCGGGCGGCCGGACCAGCGCGTAGCCGTTCCGCACGCGCCCGTCCATCACCGCACCCACGAGGGCCATCGCGCCGCCCGCGGACAGGCGGGCGATCTCCAGGCCGCCGTGGCCGAAGGGCGTCACGCCGTCGCCGGCATCGCCGCCCTTGGGGGCCAGGCTCTCGCGCTTGAGCAGGTCCAGGTAGGCGGCCGTGTGGACGCGGAGGATGTCCTCGTCCGTGGCCGTCATCGGGCGCACGCGCTCCATCCGGTCGCCGAGGCCGGTGGCCTCCACGAGGGACGCGAGGCGCACCTTGGACTCCGGGCTCTCGCCGTTGGGCAGCGGCTGCACGGGCGACCCGCCGGAGGGCAGCTGGAACTGCAGTCCGGTGTCATGCCACCCGTAGAGCTGGTGCCAGACGAAGCCCGTGGCGGTGGTCACTCCGGTCAGCC
>CAIYZX010000735.1 GCA_903930745.1 uncultured Chloroflexota bacterium
CCCACGCCCACGAAGAGGAGCTGGACGCGGCTGTACGAGCCAAGTGCGATGAAGCCCACCACCACCACTGCGGCGATGGCCGCCGACACCTGGGGCGGGACGCCGAAGATGCCGAGCGCGGAGCCGATGCCGGCGAACTCGGCCACGATGGAGCCCAGGTTTGCGGTGAGCATGAGGAGGGCCGCGAAGGCGGTCCAGCGGACGCCCCAGCGCTCGCGGATGAGACCCATCAGCCCCTTGCCGGTGGCGAGGCCCAGGCGGGCACCCACCTCCTGGGTGAAGAACAGGACGACCTGCGAGGCCAGGATGACCCAGAGGAGCGTGTAGCCGAAGTTGGCACCCGCGAGGCTGTACGTGGTGATGCCGCCGGCGTCGTTGTCGGCGAACCCCGAGACGAGACCCGGGCCCAGGACCGCGAGGGCGGCGGCGAGGCGGACACGCCACTGCGGGAGGCGGGGGATGGGGCGAAGGGCGCCGCGGCGGCGCTGGGGCCGCGCCCCTCCGGCCACAGTCTCGCCGGGCGCAGCCTCGCCTGCGACGCCATCGGCAGGTGTCTTGCGGATGCCAACCATCGGCTGCCGCCCCCTACCGGTTGAACACGTGGGGAAGGCGCCGCTTCCAGGCGTTCGGGACGATGGTCTCCAGGGCGTCGTCCACCGTGACGATGCCGCGCAGCACGTTCTGCTCGTCCACCACCGGGACCGCGAGCAGGCTGTAGTGCGCCACCACCTCGGCCACCTCGTCCTCGTCCGCGGTCAGGAGCACGGTCACGGGCTCCCTGATCATCACGTCCGCAACGGGGGTCTCCGGCCGCGCCACGATGAGGTCGCGCAGCGAGAGGACGCCGGCCAGCCGCTCCTCGTCGTCGGTCACGTAGACGTAGTAGATCGTCTCGGCCTCGGGCTCCAGCTCGCGCAGGCGGTCGATGGCCTCGGCGCAGGTGAGGTGATCGGCCACCGCGATGTACTCGGTGGTCATCAGGCCGCCTGCGGTGTCCTCCTCGTAGCCCAGCAGCTCCTGGACCTCCTCGGCCTCCTCCTGCTCCATCTGGGCCAGGATCTCGTCGCGGGTCTCCTGGTCCAGGTCCGCCACGAGGTCGGCGGCGTCGTCCGGGCTCATCTCCTCGAGGATGTCCGCGGCGCGCTCCGGGGTGAGGTCTTCGAGGATGTCCACCTGGACCTCGGGGTCCATCTCCTCCACCACGTCGGCGAGGTCCTCGTCGGACAGCGAGGCGAGGACGCCGGCGCGGTCGCGGGGCGCCAGGTCCTCGATGATCGAGGCGAGGTCCGCGGGATGCAGCGCCGCCAGCTTCGCGTGGGGGACGCGGAGCTTGACCGAGGCGATGGTTGAGTCCAGCGGATCCACGTCCTCCCAGTCGATGTAGCGCTCCGGCGCCGCCACCTTGAGGTTGCGGGCGATGATCCGGAAGGGGCCCTCGAGGCCCAGCCGTCGCATGAGGCCGGTGGCACCCGTGTCCACGGCGACGAGGCGGAGGCGGCCATCCACGGTGTCCAGGCAGACGTCGTTGACGCGGATGACCTTCCGACCCTCGATGTCCACGATCTGCTTGTCCAGCAGGTTCGCGCGCAGGAGGATCTCGTTCTGGCGCTGGCGGAACTTGCCGATGTCGATGGTGTGGACGTGGAGCGTCGCGCCCTCGTTCGTCAGGCCTTCGACGGCACCCCACGGGATGAAGATGGGCCGGCCCTGGGTGCGCGAAACCAGCCCGGTGACGGGCGGGTACTTGCCGCCGATGGCGACGATCAGGTCGGCGATGGAGCCGATGGGCTCACCCGACGGATCGCGAACCGGCAGGCCGATGCACTGGGAGAGGAAGCGCATGGGGGCCACCTTGCTGGGCGGGTCTCGTCCGCCCTGGCCGGTGGCCCGGGCCCTCGTCACACCGTCGCCCGTTCATCTTGGGCGTCGTGGGTGCTGACGGGGCCGGACCCTCAGGGGGCGGCTGGGACCGTGTGGGTGCCGGCGATCGTGCCGGCGCGTCTAGGTCCGGTCTCCACTGGGGGAGGGTTCCTCGTGCGGTGTTGGACGCCGCCAGCCGCGGGGTGGGCGGCGGGGGCCTGCCGACTGTAGTCCGTGCCTCGCACCCCGGTCAACCGCGAAAGCGCCCTGGGCCCCGCTGTGCGGGCCCGTCAGCACGGGGGATGCTGAACGTGACGCTAAGCCTCGGGCGTCTAACGTCAACGCGCCGGCGGGCCCGCATATGCGCCACAGTGCTGCGGACCCCGCCGGGCGTATGCGCCACAGTGCTGGGAGCTGCAACAGGCACCCCGCCAGGGGCTCGGCGGGGAGCCCTTATGGATTCCTAGACCTGTGGCGTCTATTGCAGGGTGCAACAAGGGTGCCCACAGGCTGGGGCGTAGACTCCGCGCCATGGCAACGCTGAAGGTGGCCCTGGTCCAGTACGAGGCGCGCGACGACGTCGCGGCGAACCTGGCGCGTGCGTCTGCGATGGCCCGAGAGGCTGCCGAGGGCGCGGACCTCGTGATCCTCCCGGAGTACGTGCAGTACCGCGGGTCCGCGGACGGGTTCCGCGCATCGGCCGCGCCCGTGCCCGGGTCCACCACCGCGCCGTTCGCCGCCGTGGCCGCGGAGCGCGCCGCCTGGATTCTGGCGGGCTCGCATGCGGAGACGTCCGGAGACCCGCAGCGCCCGTACAACACCGCGGCCCTGTTCAACCGGTCCGGCGCCCTTGCCGCCACGTACCGGAAGCTCCACCTGTTCGACGTGTCCGTGGACGACGGCCCCTCGGACAACGAGTC
>CAIYZX010000736.1 GCA_903930745.1 uncultured Chloroflexota bacterium
CGCAAGGGCTTCAACTTCATCATCGGCACGTCGTTCGGCTACATGGACCCGATGGAGACGGTCGCGGGCGAGTTCCCGGACGTCACCTTCCTCCACCTGACCGGCTACAAGTCCAACGGCAAGAACTTCGGCAACTTCTTCGGCTCCATCGAGGACTTCAAGTACCTCGCCGGCATGCTTGCCGGGTCGCGCGCCAAGAAGGACGGCAGCACGAAGATCGGCTACATGGCCACGTTCCCCATCCCGGAGGAGCTCCGCCTCGGCAACGCGATCATGCGTGGCGTCAAGGTGACCTGCCCGGAATGCACGATGGACGTCGTCTTCATCAACACGTGGCACGACCCCATCAAGGAGAAGGCCGGCGCCACCGCCCTGTTCGACGCGGGTGCGGACGTGGTCTTCACCGGCGCGGACACCGGTGCCGTCGCCGACGTCGCCCAGGAGAAGGGCAAGTGGGGAGTCACCTATGACCACCCGGCCTCCTGCAAGGTTGACGCCTGCCTCACCGCACCGTACTGGATCTGGGGCCCGGAGTATGCCCGCATCGCCAACCTCGTGAAGGCCAAGAAGTACACGGCCGGCTACGAGTACTTCGACGCGGACTCCAAGGCCATGGGCCTCCTGGGCTTCATGGAGGGCCAGACGCCGCGCAAGGGCGTCGCGGACCTCCCTGCCGAGGACATCGCCAAGGTCAAGGACACCCTGGCCATGATGCTGGCCGGCAAGTTCACCCGGTTCGACGTGTTCGCCGGGCCGCTCACGGACAACACCGGCAAGCAGCTCCTCGCCGCCGGCGAGAAGCTCACCCAGTCAGACCTGGACCAGTTCCCGCCCGGCGCCCCCGGCGCGGAGTGCAAGACCTGCATGTACTGGTGGAACGAGGGCATCACGGCAGAGTTGCCGGCCCTCGGCAACTAGGCACCGGAACGCGAACCGAGCCACGGATGCCGGAGGCTGACGCGCACATGCCTGTCATCGCCTCCGGCGGCTCGGAGCCGCCCATGGGAAACCTGCAACGGCCGGCAACCTCCGGGGTGCCGGCCGTTGAGCTGCGCGGCATCGTGAAGCGCTTCCCCGGGGTCGTGGCAAACGATCACGTGGACTTCACGCTGGCGCTCGGTGAGGTGCACGCCCTGCTCGGGGAGAACGGGGCGGGCAAGAGCACCCTGATGAACATCCTCGACGGGCTGTACCAGCCGGACGAGGGCGAGATCCTGGTCGACGGCGAGCCCGTCGCCTTCCGCTCCCCGCGTGACGCCATCGCCGCCGGCCTCGGCATGGTCCACCAGCATTTCACGCTGGTGGAGTCCATGACCGTGACGGAGAACATCCTCATCGGCCTGGACCGCCCGCGGTTCCGGCTGGACCTCCGCGCCAAGGAGGCGGAGATCGCGGAGCTGGCGGAGCGCAACGGCCTCCGCGTCCACCCGGGCGCCAAGGTCTGGCAGCTCTCGGTCGGGGAGCGCCAGCGCGTGGAGATCCTCAAGGTCCTGTACCGCGGGGCCCGCGTCCTCATCATGGACGAGCCCACCGCGGTCCTGGCGCCCCAGGAGGTTGAGGACCTGTTCACCACGCTGCGGTCCATGACGGCGGCAGGGCGCAGCATCGTCTTCATCAGCCACAAGCTGGGCGAGGTGGTGTCCATCGCGGACCGGGTCACGGTCATGCGCCGTGGGCGCGTCACGGCGAAGGGCCTGCCGTCCGCCGGCATGACGAAGCCCCAGCTGGCGCAGCTGATGGTGGGCCGCGAGGTCCTCGAGAGCCTGGAGCGGACCTGGCTGCCGCCCGGCGACGTGGTTCTCTCCATACAGGAGGTCCGGGCCCAGGGCGACAAGGGCGTTGAGGCCCTGCGCGGCGTGAGCCTGGACGTCAGATCGGGCGAGATCGTGGGCATCGCCGCTGTGGCCGGGAACGGCCAGAGCGAGCTCGCGGAGGTCATCAGCGGCCTGCGCACCTGCCAGGGCCGGATCATGGTGGGCGGCGAGGACATCGCGAACCGGCCGGTGCGCAAGGTGATCGCGCGTGGTGTTGCCCACGTGCCGGAGGACCGGACCGGCGTGGGCACCGCCCCCAACCTGTCGCTCGTGGACAACCTGATCATGAAGGCCTACAAGGACAAGCCCATCGCGAGGGGCTGGTCCATCGACATGGGCGCGGCCCGCGCCTCGGCCGAGGAGCTGAAGGACAGCTACGAGATCAACGCCCCGTCCATCGACACGGAGGCGCGGCTGCTCTCCGGCGGCAACATCCAGCGCCTGATCCTGGCCCGCGAGATCGAATCCGAGCCGCGGCTGATGATCGCCGTCCAGCCCACGCGCGGCCTGGACGTGGGTGCCGTGGAGGCGGCCCACCGGCTGCTGCTGGAGCGCCGGACCGCGGGCGCCGCCATCCTGCTGGTCTCGGAGGACCTGGACGAGGTGCTCGCGCTCTCGGACCGGGTCGCCGTGCTGTACGAGGGACGCATCGTGGGCGAGGAGCCCGCGGCCACCGCGGACATCACGCGGATCGGCCTGCTCATGACCGGCGGCACCGCCGAAGACCATGCCGCGGGCGACGACCGGCATGTCAGGGCAACCGGCGGGGGACACCCGTGACCGCCGTCCAGCGCACGCGCCTGCCCCGCCGCCCGGCCGCCGTCCGGCTGCGCCTGGAGCCCCGCCTCACCGCTCCCCGCTGGCTCTCGCCGGCGCTCACGATCGGCGCGCTCGTTGTCGCGCTCGTCATCTCCGGCGCCATCCTCGCCGCGGTCGGCGCGGATCCGCTCAGGGTCTACGCGCACATCGTCGTCTCGTCCTTCGGCGACATCGGGGTCCTCTCGGACACGCTGGTCAAGGCCACCCCGCTCATCCTCGCGGGCCTCGCCTGCGCCCTCGCCTTCCGAATGCGTCTGTGGAACATCGGCGCGGAAGGGCAGCTCCTCTTCGGCGCCTGGGCCGCGTCGGCGGTGGTGCTCGCACCCGTGGTCCCCGCTGGCGCGCCGGCTCCGATCACGCTGGGCGCCATGCTGGTCGCCGGCTTCCTCGGCGGCGCATTCTGGGGGCTGATCCCGGGTGTTCTCCGGACCCGCTTCGGCGTCAACGAGATCATCGCCACCCTGATGCTCAACAGCATCGCCTTCGCCTGGATCCAGTTCTGGGTCTTCGGCCCGTGGACCGAGGGTGGCTTCCAGATGAGCGCCAAGTTTCCGCCGGAGGCGTTCCTGCCGCGACTCGCGGACCTCGCCGGGGCGGTCCCCGCGTTCCGCGGCCTCACGGTGCACGGCGGATTCATCATCGCGCTCGTCGCC
This sequence comes from uncultured Chloroflexota bacterium, assembly GCA_903930745.1. Classification (GTDB taxonomy): domain Bacteria; phylum Chloroflexota; class Limnocylindria; order Limnocylindrales; family CSP1-4; genus CAIXZV01. The sequence continues at coordinate 3,287 of CAIYZX010000736.1, forward strand.
GTGGCCATCACCTGGTTCATCGTCCACCGGAGCGCGTGGGGTTATGAGATCCGCCTCACCGGCGACAATCCGCGCGCCGCACGCTACGCCGGCATCCGGATCTCCCGGAACATGCTGCTCGTGTTCGCGGTCTCCGGCGGCCTGGCCGGCATCGCCGGCATGTCGGAGGTGGCGGGCGTGGTCCACCGCCTGCAGGACAACTTCTCGCCGGGCTACGGCTACACGGCCATCATCGTTGCGTACCTCGCCAAGTTCCACCCGCTGCGGGTGGTCCCGGTTGCCATCCTGTTCGGCGGTCTGCTGCTCGCCGGGCGCGAGATCCAGCCGTCCGGCGTGCCCGCGATGATCCAGGGCACCATCCTGTTCTGCCTGATCGCGTCCGAGGTCTTCCTGCGCTACCGCGTGGCGGTGGTCCGGCGCTCGCCCTCCGCGTCCACCTCCCCCTCCGCCGCGAAGACGGAGGCCTGAGCCACCGATGGACCTCCAGCTGATCATGGCCGCCGGCATCGGCGTTGGGACGATCCTCCTGTTCGCCGCCGTGGGCGAGATCCTCGCCGAGCGCGCCGGCGTCCTCAACCTGGGCGTCGAGGGCATGATGCTCATCGGCGCCGTCACGGGCTACGCCACCGCGGTCTCCACGGGCAACCCCTGGCTGGGCGTGCTGGTGGCGATGCTCGCGGGCGGACTCCTCAGCCTCTTCCACGCCGTGGTGGCGATCACGTTCCGCGCGGACCAGGTGGTGTCCGGCCTGGCTCTCACGTTCCTGGGCACGGGTCTCGCCAGCGTCCTGGGCGAGGGGCTGAGCAGTGCGGGCTCCATCTCGCTCCTCCCGCGCTTCTCCATCCCGCTGCTCTCTCAGGTCCCGGTCCTGGGCACGATCGCGTTCACGGACCAGAGCATCATGGTCTACGTGGGCTACCTGCTGGTGCCCGCCACCTGGTACTGGATCAACCGGACGCGCCCCGGTCTGAACCTCCGCTCCGTGGGCGAGGAGCCCGCCGCGGCCGATGCGCTGGGCGTGGACGTCTACGCCACGCGGTACCGGTACACGTTCCTGGGTGGCGTCCTCGCCGGCCTCGCCGGCGCCACGATCACCCTCGCCATCCAGCCCGGCTGGTTCGGCGCCCTCACGGTCAACGGACGCGGCTGGATCGCCGTTGGCCTCGTGATCTTCGCCCAGTGGTCACCGTTCCGCGCTGCGCTCGGCTCCTACCTCTTCGGCGCGGTGGTCCAGCTCACGCTGGCGATGCAGCTCCCGGCCACCATCCTGGGCATCCCGAACCCGTTCTTCGAGTACCACCCGAACACCTTCTTCCTGGAGATGCTGCCGTACGCGCTGGTGCTGCTCGCCCTGGTGGCGGGGTCGCGCGAGGCGATGCGCAAGCGGCTGGGCGCCCCGGCTGCGCTGGGCGTGCCGTACGCGCGCGGCGAGCGCGGCAGGTAGCGGCCTGGCGGGCGGCGCG
>CAIYZX010000737.1 GCA_903930745.1 uncultured Chloroflexota bacterium
CGGTAGGAGCCCCTCTCCGGGTCCGAACCACCGGTTCCGGCAGGCTGCATGCACCGCTCGTCCCGATCGCCACTGCTTCGGACGGGTCTCGTCGCCTGGTACGCAACGGTGCCACCCCGGGGTCCGCCCGCGGGGCAGCCGGCCCCAGCGGGGCAGCCGCGAGGCCGGGGGTTGATCGCGGGCATCGATGCTACGTTTCGCGCATGCCATCCAGCGCGCCGTCCACCGCACCGCAGGTGAAGCTTGTCATCTGGGACCTGGACGAGAGCCTCTGGGCAGGCGTCCTCAGCGAGGGCAGCGTCCAGCTGCTCCCCGGGCGCGCGGCCCTGCTCTCGGGCCTGGTGGACCGGGGCGTGATGGTGTCGGTCAGCTCTCGCAACGACGAGGACGCGGCCAGGGCCGAACTGGAGGACCTGGGGCTGTGGGACCTGGTGGTGATGCCGCGCATCAACTGGGAGCCGAAGGGCTCGCAGATCCGCGACCTCATCGCGGCGATGCAGCTGCGACCGGCCAACGTGCTCTTCGTGGACGACAACCACCTCAACCGCGAGGAGGCGGCCTTCTTCGCGCCGGGCCTCCAGGTGGTGGACCCGGCAGAGCCGGCGTTCGAGGAGCGGATGAAGCAGGTGCTCGCGGGTGGCAAGGACGACCCGGCACGCCGGCGCCTCGCGGAGTACCGCCTGCTGGAGTCCAAGGCGAGGGAGGCTGCAGCGTTCGAGGACAACCGGGCGTTCCTCCGCTCGTGCGACATCGTGGCGGAGGTGGTGGAGCATCCCCAGGACGTTGACCGGATCGCGGAGTTGATCGCCCGTACCAACCAGCTCAACTATCGGAAGGTCCGAATCGATGCTCGGGGCGTCGGCGCGCTGCTGGAGGATCCAAGGGTGCGAGCCGTCGCCATCCGTGTGCGCGACCGCTTTGGCGACTACGGGCTCGTGGGCTTCGCCGCCGTGCGAGATGGCAAGGTGGAGCAGCTGGCGTTCAGCTGCCGGATCCTGGGTATGGGCGTGGAGCGAGCGGTCTACGAGTACCTGGGTAGCCCAGCCGTCGAGGTGGCGGAGCCAGTGAGCGCTCCCCTCACGGGCGACCCCGTTGACTGGGTCGCCGTGGTGGACGGCGCCGGTGGCGCGGCCCCTGTCGAGGCGATTGCCGATCCGGACGCACGCGCCGCAGGTGCCCGCACCGGCGTGCTGTTCGTGGGCGGCTGTGATCTCGAGTCCACGGTTGCACTGCTTGACCGCCGCGTTGGAGTGACCACTCACTTCAACTACAGCCCAGCGGACCGGCCAAAGGTGGTCATCCATCGCGACAGCATCGACTACCTGCTCTCCGATGAGTGGCCCGCGGGTGCCCGTGATGCGGTTCTCGCCGATGCCCCGTTCCTGGACGACCGGGCCTTCCAGGGCCCCGCCTGGACGGAGCACGAGCACATCGTGTACAGCCCGCTGATCGACTACGTGCAGGCCAAGTACACCAGGGCGGATCTGCCGGGCGTCTACGTGTCCTACGGTGACGTCCTGCAACCGACGATCGACGATGCCCGCATCGCTCGCCTGGGCACCTTCGGCCTGGACGAGCAGGCGATGCGGAGGTTCGCGCAACGCTGGACCCCCGCCGCGAAGCCGGACGGGGAGTGGGAGGCCCAACTTCGGCGCCTGTTCGCACGGATGCGCCACGCTCGCTCGGTTGTCGTCTTGCTGGGAGCCACTTCGACCTTCGAAGGGCTCGACGAGGAGCGGGTTGCGCACCACCTGGCCTGCAACGCCCTCGTCAGCGCGGTAGCCGCCGAGTTCGCCAACGTCGAGGTCCTTCCCGTGGATCAGCACCTGCACGCGCGGGCGGACTTCACCAACTCCCTCCGGCACTACAGTCGGAGGGTCTACGCGGACATCGCCGCAGACATCAGTGGAAGGCTGCCGCTGCATCTGGCGCCGGTTCAGCCGGGTCCGGTCGTCCCCGGACCCAGACCGCTCTGGAGGCGTGCCATCGGCAGGATCCGCCGGGCCGTCGGCCGGTAGGAGCCCCTCTCCGGGTCCGAACCACCGGTTCCGGCAGGCTGCATGCACCGCTCGTCCCGATCGCCACTGCTTCGGACGGGTCTCGTCGCCTGGTACGCAACGGTGCCACCCCGGGGTCCGCCCGCGGGGCA
>CAIYZX010000738.1 GCA_903930745.1 uncultured Chloroflexota bacterium
CACGGACGGCGTCGATGACGCGATCCGCAGGGCCCAGGCCGTGGACGGTCCCGCGCTGATCTGGTTCGAGACCATGGAGGAGCAGAACGTCTTCCCCATCATGCCGGCCGGCAAGGGCCTGTCCGACCTGATCGACGGAGCGCCCGAGGAATGAGCCCGCACAATCCCGCCGCCACCGCCGGCCCCGCCACGCCGCCTGCCCGGAACCTCCCGGGCACCGGCGCCGCCGCACGGCACATCCTCGTCGTGCTGGTCATGGACCGGCCCGGCGTGCTCAACCGCGTTGCGAGCCTCATGCGGGCGCGCAACTTCAACATCGACTCGCTGGCGGTCTCAAGGACCGACAAGGAGAACATCAGCCGGATGACCCTGACGCTCCACGGTGACGCCGTCGCCGTCGAGCAGGCCGCGAAGCAGCTCTACCGCCTGGTGGACGTGCTCAAGGTCCAGGACGTCACCGAGGACCAGGTCGTGGAGCACGAGCTGGCCCTGGTCAAGGTGCGTGCCACGGATGCGAACCGCGGCGAGATCATCAAGATCGTTGAGCTGTACAAGGGGGCCATCGTCGACATCTCGGCCGAGTCCGTGATTGTCGAGGCCCATGGCACCGAGGCGGAGATCGACGCCCTCGTGGCCCTCATCCGTGGCTATGGAATCAAGGAGCTCGTCCGCACCGGTGCAACCGTGATGCTGCGCGGCGCCGGCTCCATCGAGGAGGCTCTCAAGCTGTGACCGCCAAGATGTACTACGACGCCGACGCGGACCTGGGGGCCCTCGAGGGCCAGACCATCGCCGTGCTTGGCTATGGCTCCCAGGGCCACGCCCACGCCGCCAACCTCCGCGACTCCGGCCTCAAGGTGGTCGTGGGCCTGGCTGCGGGCTCCAAGTCCCGCGCGCTCGCCCAGGCCGCAGGCTTCACCGTGGGCACCGTCGCCGAGGTGGTCAAGGCTGCCGACGTGATCATGATCGCCCTGCCGGACACCGTGCAGAAGGCGGTCTACGACGCCGAGATCGCGCCGAACCTGCGCGACGGCCAGCTCCTGATGTTCGCCCACGGCTTCAACATCCGGTTCGGCCGGATCCAGCCGCCGGCGGGCGTGGACGTGGGCATGGTCGCCCCCAAGGGCCCCGGCCACCTCGTCCGCAGCGTCTACGAGCAGGGTGGCGGTGTGCCGGCCCTCTTCGCGGTTGAGCAGGACGCCACCGGCACCGGCCGCGCCCGCGTCCTGGCCTACGCCAAGGGCAACGGCAACACCCGCGCCGGCGTGCTCGAGACCACCTTCAAGGAGGAGACCGAGACCGACCTCTTCGGCGAGCAGGCCCTCCTCTGCGGTGGCGTCAGCGCGCTGATCAAGGCCGCGTTCGAGACCCTCGTGGAGGCCGGCTACCAGCCGGAGCTCGCGTACTTCGAGACCATGCACGAGCTCAAGCTCATCGTGGACCTCATGTACCGCGGCGGCCTGAACTTCATGCGCTTCTCCGTCTCCGACACCGCCGAGTTCGGCGACTACGTCAGCGGCCCGCGCGTGACCGAGGGCGCCAAGGCGGCCATGAAGGACGTCCTCACGGACATCCAGAGCGGCTCCTTCGCGAGTCGCTGGATCGCGGTCCAGGACGCGGGCGGCGACGAGTTCCGCCGCATGCGCGAGGCGGACAAGCACCACCAGATCGAGCAGGTTGGCGCGGACCTCCGCTCCAGGATGCCGTTCCTCAAGCCGGTTGTCGTCGATGCGTCGCAGGCCCAGGCCGTTGCGTCGTCCGGCGGGGAGAAGTAGTCACCATGACCTTCGAGGCCATCTCGCCCCGGTTTGGCGAGGGTGTCGGCGCCGGCAGGATCCGGATCTTCGACACCACGCTGCGTGACGGCGAGCAGGCGCCCGGCGCCGGCCTGACCGCCGCGGAGAAGCTGGACGTCGCACGCCAGCTCGCGCGGCTCAAGGTTGACGTCATCGAGGCGGGCTTCCCGTCCGCCTCGCCCGGTGACTTCGAGGCGGTCCGCCAGATCGCCCTGGAGACCCGGGGTGGCATCGCGGTCGCCGCCCTCGCGCGCTGCAAGGACGGCGATCCGCAGCGCGCCGTGGAGGCGATCGGTGTTGCCGAGCGCCCGCACCTGCACCTGTTCATCGCGACCTCCGACATCCACCTCAAGCACAAGCTCCGCATCGGGCGCGACGACGCGCTCAAGGAGGCCGTGCGGTGGGTGAAGTGGGCCCGCGAGAAGCTGGGGCGTGATGCCGAGATCGAGTTCTCGGCCGAGGACGCCTCGCGGACGGAGATGGACTACCTCCTCGACGTCTACGAGGCCGTCACGGAGGCCGGCGCCTCCACGCTGAACATCCCGGACACCGTTGGCTACGCCATCCCGTCCGAGTTCGGCAGCATGGTGGGTGCGGTCAAGAGCCGCATCAGGGACCAGGCCGTCATCAGCGTCCACTGCCACAACGACCTTGGCCTTGCCACCGCCAACACGCTCGCCGCCGTCCAGGCCGGCGCGCGCCAGGTGGAGGTGACGATCAACGGCCTCGGCGAGCGCGCCGGCAACGCGTCGCTCGAGGAGGTGGTCATGGCCCTGCGGACCCGCCCGGGCCAGTTCCCGAGCCTGGCCGCCGGCGTCCAGACGGAGCAGATCACCGCGGCCAGCCGCCTGGTCAGCTACCTCACCGGCTTCACGATCCAGCCCAACAAGGCCATCGTGGGTGCCAACGCCTTCGCGCACGAGTCCGGGATCCACCAGGACGGCGTCCTGAAGAACCCGCTCACGTACGAGATCATGACCCCGCAGTCCGTGGGCCTCGCCGGCAACACCATCTCCATCGGCAAGCTCAGCGGCCGCCGCGGCCTGCAGGGCAAGCTCAAGGAGCTTGGCTACGACGTGGACGCGGACCAGCTGGACGCGATCTACCGGGCCGCCATCGCCCTTGCGGACACCAAGAAGGAGGTCACGGACGCGGACCTTCTTGCCCTCGTGGAGGCCAAGAAGGCGGACGTGCCCCGGTCCATCGAGATCCTGGGCTGGAGCGTCAGCTCCGCGTCCGGCGGTCTCTCCGTGGGCTCCGTGAGCCTGATGGTCGCGGGCGACCCCAAGAGTGGCTCCTCCACCGGCAACGGTCCCGTCAACGCGCTGTTCAAGGCGGTGGACGAGGCGGTCCGGCCCAACCTCCACTGGAACCCGGTCCTCACCGAGTACGAGATCAAGGCCGTCTCCGGCGACGGCGATGCACAGGGCCAGGTGCGGCTTCGCGCCCGTCGCTCGTCAGACGAGGGCCCGGGCTCCTACGTCGTCACGGGTCATGGCCTCTCCACGAACATCATCGAGGCGTCGCTGGAGGCCTACGTGGTGGCCGTGAACAAGCTGCACGGCGCCGAGGTCAACGGCCTGGGCGTGGCGTTCGTGGGCGGCCGCACCGAGGAGCTCCCGTGACGGCCGCCGGGGCCGGCGCCGGAGCGGACGCGTCAACCACGTACCGCCTCGCGCTCATCCCCGGCGACGGGGTGGGCACCGAGGTGGTGGCGGGGGCCGTGGAGGTCCTCGAGGCGGCCGGCAGGCGTTTCGGCTTCGGCTTCGAGTGGCAGACGCTGCTCGTGGGCGGCATCGCCATCGACACGTACGGCGTGGCCATCCGTCCGGAGGACGTGGAGGCCTGCCGCGCGGCCGATGCCGTGCTGCTGGGCGCCGTGGGCGGTCCCAGGTGGGACAACCCGGACGCCGCGGTCCGCCCGGAGCAGGCCCTGTTCGCCCTTCGCGGCGGCCTGGGCCTCTTCGCGAACCTGCGCCCCATCACCGTCTACAAGGAGCTGATCGGCGCGTCGCCGTTGAAGCCGGAGCTCCTCGAGGGCGTGGACTGCCTCATCCTCCGCGAGCTCACGAGCGGCCTCTACTTCGGCCGGCCGTCCGAGCAGCGGATCACGCCCGAGGGGCGCGCCGCCATCGACACCCTCTGGTACACCGAGGCGGAGATCCGCCGCATCGTCACGCTCGCGTTCGAGCTGGCGCGCGGTCGCCGCAGGAAGGTCACCCAGGTGGACAAGGCGAACGTGCTTGCCACCAGCCGGCTCTGGCGCAAGGTCACCGACGAGATCCGCCCGCAGTTCCCGGACGTGGAGCTGGAGCACCGTCTCGTGGACTCCGCGGCCATGATCCTCGCGAAGTGGCCGGCGGGCTTCGACGTCCTGGTGACGGAGAACCTCTTCGGCGACATCCTGTCCGACGAGGCGGCGGTCATCGCGGGCTCCCTGGGCCTCCTGCCCTCGGCGTCGCTCGGGACCACCACCACCAAGCACGGGCGACACGGCCTCTACGAGCCCATCCACGGCTCCGCGCCGGACATCGCGGGCAAGGACCTGGCGAACCCGCTGGGGACCATCCTCTCCGCCGCGATGATGCTGCGCTGGTCGCTGGGCCAGGGCGAGGCGGCCGATGCCGTTGAGGCCGCCGTGAAGCAGGCGCTGGCGGACGGGTTCCGCACGCGTGACCTGCTGCCCGGGGACAAGGCCGAGGCGGCCACGTTCACCACGGTGGGCACCAGGGAGATGGCCCGGGTTGTGGCGGACCGGATCGCGATTTGACGGCCGGTGCCCGCGGCGTCCCCCGTGGGTGACCGGCCTTCGCCGCTCGTGATCCCAAGCCCCACCCAGACCGCACCACGGAAGACCCACCAGCCATGACAGACCAGCCCGTCATCCTCTATGACACGACCCTGCGTGACGGCACGCAGGGCGAGAACATCACCCTCTCGCTCGCCGACAAGCTGCGCGTCGCGCGCATGCTGGACGAGTACGGCTTCCCGTTCATCGAGGGTGGCTGGCCCGGGTCCAATCCCAAGGACATCGAGTTCTTCGCCGCGGCCCGCAAGCTCCGCTGGGAGCACGCGAAGCTGGCGGCGTTCGGGTCCACGCGCCACAAGGCCAACAGGCCGGGCGACGATCCCAACCTGCGCGAGCTCGTGGCGGCCGAGACGCCGGTCGTCACGATCTTCGGCAAGAGCTGGCTCCTGCACGTCACGGAGGTCCTGGGCGCCACGGCGGCCCAGAACCTGGACATGATCGCGGACTCCATCGGCTACATCGTGGATCACGGCCGCGAGGCGGTGTACGACGCGGAGCACTTCTTCGACGGCTACCGCGCCAACCGCGACTACGCGCTGTCCACCCTGCGCGCCGCGCGCGGGGCCGGTGCCCGCACGCTGGTCCTGTGCGACACCAACGGCGGCACCATCACGGACGACCTCGTGCGCATCCTCGCGGATGTCCGGGGCTCGCTCGAGGCCGACCCGGGCGCCGCGCCGGTCACCTGGGGCATTCACACGCACAACGACGCCGAGATGGCCGTGGCGAACTCCATCGCCGCCGTGCAGGCGGGCGTGCGCCACGTCCAGGCCACCATCAATGGCTACGGCGAGCGCTGCGGCAACGCGAACATGGTGTCCATCCTCGCGTCGCTCGCGCTCAAGACGCAGTTCCAGCTCGCCCCCATGGGTGGTGGCGACCTCGCAGACCTCACGGACCTGTCCCGCTCCGTGGCGGAGATCGCGAACGTCAATCCCAACGACTACCAGCCCTACGTGGGCCGCTCCGCGTTCGCCCACAAGGGCGGCGTGCACGGTGCGGCGGTGGCCAAGGTGGAGCACAGCTACCAGCACGTGGATCCCACGCGGATCGGCAACAAGGGCCGGCTCGTGGTCTCGGAGCTGGGCGGCAAGGCCAACACGGAGATCCGGGCGCGCCAGCTGGGCCACGAGCTCGCGGGCGTCCTGGATCCCAAGGAGCTGAGCAGGATCATCAAGCGCCTGGAGCACGAGGGCCTGGCCTTCGAGGGTGCCGAGGCCTCCTTCGAGCTGCTGATCCACCGCAACTCGCCGGGCTACACGCAGCCGTTCAGGATCATCGACTACACCTGCCTCGTGGAGCAGCGCTCCGGGCGCGAGCTCCTCGCGGAGGCCACCGTGAAGGTGGAGGTGGGCGGCGAGATCCTGCACACGGCGGCCGACGGCAACGGCCCGGTGAATGCCCTGGACGGCGCGCTGCGCAAGGCGTTGGGCGCCTTCTACCCGGTGCTGGACGGCGTGCGCCTGGTGGACTACAAGGTGCGCATCCTGGACGGCGCGACCGCGACAGCGGCGCGGACACGCGTCATCATCGACTCGCAGGACGGTTCCGCAACCTGGAGCACCATGGGCAGCGACACGAACATCATCGGCGCATCCGCGATGGCGCTCGCCGATTCTCTGGAGTACGCGATCTGGAAGGCCGGCGCGGAGGTGGAGCGGCGCGGTGAGCGCCACTTCACCACCACGAACGGGGCTCCCGGCGAGGCCTCCGCATGAGCGGGGCACGGGGCACCCAGGTCCAGCTGGAGCGCTGGACGGTCACCTCCGGCTCAAGCGCGAGCAGCCGCGCCGCCGTGGTCCTCCGGGCCGGCGGGCGTGACTGGCAGGCGTCCGCGGAGGGGAATGGCCCCGTGGACGCACTCTGCCGGGCCGTGGATGCCGCGCTTGCGCCGCTGTTGGGCGGCCGGCCGGTCCTGCTCTCCTTTGACATCCACGCGCTTGCAGAGGGCCCGGACGCCGAAGGGCGCGTGACGGTGGCCATCGCGCCGCCGCCCACCGCGGCCGCGGAGCGGGCCGAGGGCCGTCACGGTGGCGAGGCGACATCCGTGAACATCGTGGCGGCGTCCGTGGAGGCGTACGTGGCGGCGCTCAACGCGCTGCTCTCGGATCCGGCATGGGCCGGGGCGGCGGTGGCCGCCGCCCAGCGCGAGGCGGTCTCGGGCGGCCTGGCGGCGGCAGACCAGGGGACCGCGGGCACACACCTCGACCAGGACGCCGAGCCCATCGACACCATGGACTGGTTCAACCGGTGATGGCCGACGCCGACGCCACGGCGACGGCGTTCGCGGTTGACGCGGACGCGTTCAACCGCTTCCAGCTGGCTGGGTGGGAGGCGCGCGCGGACTCGTACGCCTTCTTCTCCCCGATGACCCGGCGCGTTGGCGGCGCCCTCCTTGCGGCGGCCTGCGTGGCTGCAGGGACGGAGGTCCTGGACGTGGGCGCGGGCCCGGGCGACCTCGCGGCCGCGGCCGCCGACCTCGGTGCGGACACCGTGGGCATGGACGTCGCACCGTCCATGGTCCGGCGCGCGGCGCTCGCCCACCCGGCCATCCCGTTCCGCGTGGGCTCCTTCGAGCAGATTCCTGCCGGCGAGGGCGTCTTCGATGCCGTCGTCGGCAACTTCGTCCTCAACCACGTGGGTCGCCCGGAGCTGGCGTTGCGCGAGGCCGCGCGCGTCCTGCGGCCCGGCGGCTGGCTCGCCCTCTCGTCCTGGGACGCACCGCACCGCAACCGGCTGCTGGGACTCATGCTGGACGCCGTCACGGCCGCGGGCGCCGCCGTCCCGCCGGGCGTTCCGGCCGGCCCCGTCTCGTACCCGTCCGCCGCCGAGCTGCGCGACAGCTTCCTCGCGGCCGGCTTCACGGACGTTGGCACGAGCGGGATCATGTTCGAGGCCGCCGTGCCGGACGCCGCCACCCTATGGCAGGGCTTGCTGGACTCCGCCGTCCGCGTTCCCGCGCACGTCACCGCCCAGCCCGCGGATGTCCAGGCACGGATCCGGTCGGCGTTTGACGACCTGGTCGCCGTCCATCGCCGGCCCGGCGCAGGGCTGGCCGTCCCGGTGTCCGTGCTCGTGACGCGCGGCCGCCGCCCATGACCGCCGCCTCCCTCCGCGCCGCGTACACCGGCGAGCCGGGCGCCTTCGCCGAGGAGGCGGTCCTGCGCTTCTTCGCCAACCCGGAGCCCGTGCCCATGAGCTCCTTCCGCGCGGTCTTCGAGGCGGTGCGTGACGGAGCGGTGGACGCCGGCGTGGTGCCCGTGGAGTCCTCCCTGCTGGGATCCATCCGCGAGAACACGGACCTGCTCTGGGAGTTCGACCTTCCCATCGCCGGCGAGGTGAGCGTGCCGGTCCGGCTTGCCCTCGTGGCGCTGCCCGGCCAGGGCATCGACGACATCGAGCGGGTCTACTCCATCACCGCGGCCCTGGCGCAGGCCGACGCATTCCTGCGCTCCCGCCCCTGGACCGTCCAGACCACGTACAACACGGCCGGCGCCGCCAAGATGATCGCGGACCGGGGGGATCGCGGGGCGGCGGCGGTCGCGTCCGCGCGCGTTGCCGAGATCTACGGTCTCCAGGTCGTGGCCGCGGACATCCAGGCGGGCGACCACAACCGCACGCGTTTCGCGGTGGTCACGCGGGCCGGCCTCCAGGCCGCCGTCCAGGCCGCCGCCTCGCCCGCCGCAATCGCCGGCGCCCCGCGGACCTCGATGGTCTTCGCCGTCCGCAACGTGGCAGGCTCGCTCTACCGGTCCCTCGGCTGCTTCGCCACGAGGGACATCAACCTGGTCCGCCTCGAATCACGGCCATGGACGGAGCGGGGCGCGCGCTGGGAGTACCTGTTCTGGGTTGACCTGGACGGCGCACCCACCGACTCCGCCTGCGCATCCGCGCTTGCCGCGCTCCGCGAGGAGACCGAGGTGGTCCGCATCCTGGGCACGTACCCGCGCGCGCCGGAGGACTGAGCCCACTGGGCATCCCCCTGCCGGACCACCTCGAACCGGGGCTCGCACGCACCGTGGCCCGGTCACACCATGCCTCCATCGCCGTCCGCGCCATCTCCGTCTCGCTGCGGGCGGTGCACCAGTAGGGGTACCCGCACATGGCCCTGACCTTCAACCCGATCACCATGGGCACCGGAGCCGACTCGATCGACGCGCAGCACAAGGTGCTGGTGGATCTCATCAACCGCCTGCTGGTCTCCATGCAGACCGGACGGGCGAAGGACGAGGTTGGCCCCATCCTCAACGACCTCGCCAAGTACGCGACGTCGCACTTCGCCCATGAGGAGGCGTGCATGGCGCGGTTCAGCTGCCCGGCGGCCTTGGCGAACAAGAACGCCCACGCCGCGTTCCTGAACACGTTCACGGCCATGAAGGCGGACTATGACAAGAACGGACCCAGCCCCATGATGGCGATCCGGATGCAGCGAGAGCTCTCGGACTGGATCGCCCAGCACATCGTGGGCGTGGACGTGAAGCTCAAGCCCTGCATCCCTGCGGGCACCAAGGTCTGACCCTCATCCGCCGGCGCGTCGCCGGCCGGGCGTCCCCCTCCTCGGTCGTCACGAACCCCCGGGACCCTGCCCCGGGGGTTCGGACGTTCCTGGCCGTCGCACCCCCGCATGTGGCGGGGGTCGTCCGTCCTACGCATGTAGGTGAATCCCTGCGTTGCCTTGACCTGACGGAGGACAGTGCCGCGACGCGATCACTCGCAGTCGCGTCCGTGCACCACCGTTCCCCACGCGTGCTCGTGCACGGATCAGGGTCCCGGAGCGTCACAACCGGGACCAAGGTACTCCCCCCGGTACCCCACCGGTCCTGTAGTCGCATGCCCAACCCGCAGTGTCAGATACCGCCTACGAGACGCACGACCGACGTACCCCGTTCGGGGGGCCCAACCGGGGACCCTAC
>CAIYZX010000739.1 GCA_903930745.1 uncultured Chloroflexota bacterium
CACGTCCGCTGCGGCGGAAATGTCCGCCGGCGCCAGGCGCCGGACCACGTGACCGTGCGCGGTGGCGAGGGGTGCGAGCGTGGGTGCCTGTTCCATGGTTCGCCCAGCATACGCGGCCCATGACCAAGGGCCCTTCCTGCAGCGGCCCGCGCCCCACCACCATCGGCCTGCGTCTCACAGCAGAGCCCGAGGTCAGACAACCATGGCCCACGCCACCGCCCGCGGCGCCTACGACCTGCTCACGGAGCGCCTCAACCGCTTCCCGCAGGGCGCCCCACCGTCAGAGCTCCTGTTCAAGATCCTCGCCATGCTCTTCACGGAGCGCGAGGCGGGCCTGGTGGCCCAGCTGCCCATCCGCCCGGTGAGCGCCCGCAAGGCCGCCCGGATCTGGGGCATGTCTGAGACGGAGGCCCGCAACGTCCTGGACGGCCTGGCCTCGCGCGCCATCCTCCTGGACATGGAGGGTCCCAACGGCACGCTCTACATCCTGCCGCCGCCCATGGCCGGGTTCTTCGAGTTCTCCATGATGCGGATCCGGGACGACATCGACCAGCACCTCCTGGGCGAGCTCTTCTACCAGTACATCACCGTGGAGGACGACTTCATCCTCGCCCTCTTCACGAACGGCGAGACCCAGCTGGGCCGCGTCTTCGTGAACGAGCCGGCGCTCGCGGAGGCCCGGCGTCCCGGCGGTCATCAGGTTCCTGATACAGCTCTGACGGTGCTGGACTACGAGCGGGCCAGCGAGGTCATCGGCACCGCGAAGCACATGGGCGTGGGCGTCTGCTACTGCCGGCACAAGGCCGGGCACGTGGGCAAGGCGTGCAAGGCCCCGCTCAACATCTGCATGACCTTTGGCGGCACCGCGGACAGCCTGATCCGCCACGGGTACGCGCGGCGCGTGGACAGGGCCGAGGGGATGGACCTCCTCGCGGAGGCGTACGCGAACAACCTGGTCCAGTTCGGCGAGAACGTGCAGCGGGACGTGGCGTTCATCTGCAACTGCTGCGGCTGCTGCTGTGAGGCGATGATCGCCGCCCGGCGGTTCGGCCGCCTGGACCCGGTCCACACCACCAACTTCCAGCCACACGTGAACGCCGAGACCTGCAACGGCTGCGGCAAGTGCGTGGACGCGTGCCCGGTGGAGGCGATGACGCTCGTCAACGCCAACGATCCGGCCAAGCCCCGCAAGCGGCGCGCCCAGCTGGCGGAGGACCTCTGCCTGGGTTGCGGCGTCTGCACGCGGGTCTGCCCCACGGACGGCCTGTGGCTGGAGCCACGGCCCAAGCGCGTGATCACGCCCGTGGACACGCTCCACCGGACGGTGATGATGGCCATCGAGCGGGGGCAGCTCGCGGACTGCATCTTCGACAACCGGGCGCTCTTCAGCCACCGCGCGATGGCGGCGATCCTGGGCGTGATCCTGCGGCTGCCGCCCACGAAGCAGGTGCTGGCGCTGCAGCAGGTGAAGTCGCGCTATCTCGCGAAGGTGCTGGAGCACGTCTCGGTCTAGCGGCGCACGC
>CAIYZX010000740.1 GCA_903930745.1 uncultured Chloroflexota bacterium
CCGTGGTGCACGTGCTCGTCTTCTCGCTGATGTCCGGCGTGGCACACCCGTACTACGCGGTGGCCATCGCGCCAGCTGCGGCCGCGCTCGCCGGGGGCGCCATCGCGCTCCCCTGGGAGCGGCGGCACGAGGCACCCGCCTGCGCCCTTGTCATCGGCGTGGCGATGGTGGCGTCCGCGGGGTGGGGGATGGCCGTGCTGGACCGGACCCCGGACTTCTGGCCGGGGGTTGGGCTGATCGCCGTGGCCGCGGCGCTGGCCGCTGCCGTCCTCCTTGCCGGGGCCGCCTGGTCATCGGACGATCCGCGGTCCGGAGCGATCGGGCGTGCCGGCCTCGCGATTGGCGTGGCGGCGATGCTCGTGGGACCCACCCTCTACACGGGCGCCACGATGGAGCGCGCGCTGGCGGGTGGTGACCCGGCCGCGGGACCCGCCAACGCCCGTGGTGACGGTGGCCTCGGCGGCGGCTTCGGCGGCCCGGGACCTGGCGCCTTCCCGGGCGACGGCGCCTCGGCCAACGACCGCCTCATGGCGTACCTGGTGGAGCAGCGCGGCAACGCGCGCTGGCTGGTGGCGGTGGCCTCCGCGAACGAGGCCGGCCCACTCCAGCTCGCCACCGGCATCCCCGTGATGGCGATGGGCGGCTTCATGGGCAGTGACCCGGCGCCCACGCTGGACCAGCTCAAGGGCTACGTGGCGGACGGCAGCCTCCGGTTCGTCATCCTGGGTGGACGAGGTGGACCAGGGGGCCCGGGTGGCTTCTTCGGCGGCGATGGGCAGGGGAACGTGGCGAGCGAGCGGACAACGTGGGTGACGCAGGCGTGCACCCCGGTCACGGACGTCTCCGCCTCGCTCTACGACTGCGCGGGCGCTGCCGGCTGACGGAAGCGGGCGGTCCGCTCCAGCTCTCAGCCCGCTCTCATGGAGCCCCCGCACGATCGCGCCATGTCCACCGTCACGCCCACCGCCGCATCGTTGCGGTCCTCCGCCGTCCCGCTGCCCCGCGCATGGGGCGTCCGCGCCCGTGACGTCAGCGCGCTGCTCGTGGCCAATGCCGTCTTCATCGTCCTGATGTGGGTCCGCCACGGCGGCCTCCAGGAGCTGGCGGCCCGGGGTGGGTTCTTCACGGCCGCCGGCCAGCTCGCCGCCCTTGAGGGCACGTACCTCGCGCTGATCCAGCTGGTCCTCATGGGCCGCAGCCCATGGCTGGACGAGGCCGTGGGTCCGGATCGCCTCGCGTTCTGGCATCGCTGGCTGGGCTTCGGCACGGTCTGGCTGATCGGTGGACACCTCGTCTTCACGCTCATCGGCTGGGCGACCAGCGATGGCCGTGACGTGATCGCGGAGCTCGTGGACCTGGTGACGAACTTCGACTTCGTGCTCTGGGCGCTCATCGGGTTCGTGCTCTTCGTGCTGGTCGGCGTCACATCCCTGCGCGCCATCCGCCGCCGCGTCAGCTATGAGCTCTGGTACTGGCTCCACTGGCTCGCGTACGCGGGCATCGCGATGGCGTTCCTCCACCAGCTCTTCGTGGGCGTGGACTTCACCCACGACGTCGTGGCCACCGTCTACTGGGCCGGCCTCTACGTGATCGCCGTGGGCCTGATCCTGGTCTTCCGCTTCGGGCAGCCCATCCTGCTGAACCGCCGGCACGGCCTGCGGGTTGCCGCCGTGGTCCCGGAGGCGAAGGGCGTCACGTCCGTCTACCTGGCGGGCCAGGACCTGGACCAGCTCGCCGCCCGTTCCGGCCAGTACTTCACGCTGCGCCTGCTCACGCGGCGCGACTGGTGGCGCGCCCACCCGTACTCGCTCTCGTCCGCGCCCAACGGCCAGTGGCTGCGCTTCACGGTGAAGGCGCTGGGTGACGACTCGTCGCGGATCGCG
>CAIYZX010000741.1 GCA_903930745.1 uncultured Chloroflexota bacterium
CCCGCCGAGGGCCGCGGCTGGTACGTGTTCGCGGCTGTCTACAACGGTGACTCGTCGTACCCCGCCTCCGAGGATGACGGCAGCGCCGACATCGCCCACCTCTACGTGAACGACCCGAACGCCCTGCCGTCCGAGGTCACCGTCTCGGACCACGCGCCGGGCAAGGGACAGACCGTGACGGTGTGCGTGCTGCATCTTCCGGCCGGCGGACCGGCGACGATCGGCGTGGAGGCGTGGGACATCAGCGAGGAGGTGACCGCGGACGGAACCGGCGCCGCCTGCCTGGACATCACGGTCCCTTCCAGCGTCGAGCCCGGCAGCTACACCGTGACGTTCTCCTACGCGGACGCGAACGCGCAGCCGATCTTCACGACGGAGACGCTCGTCGTCTTCCTGCCCGGCACGGACACGACGGACGGCTCGGCGGCGAGCCTGGCCGCGACCCTGCCGGCCGGGTTCCCCGTCCAGGACGACAGCCGCTCCCCCTGGATCTTCGTGACGGTCGTGGCCGCCGTCGCCGCGACCCTCGGCTGGACCCGCCGGGCGTCCCGCCACCGAGGCTGACCGACAGCCGCACGATCCCGTGCAGACCCGAGCCCCGTCGAAACCCGGCGGGGCTCGATGGATTCCTGGGTCCGGTGCGTCCGGTGCTGCCCGGGAGGTCCGCCTGTAGGACGAGGCGCCCGGACCGCGGGGCAACGGCAGGTGCCAACGGGCCGCGTCCACCTGCCCCTCGACACCGGTGCGGCAGACCATCGCCGTGGCGTCCCCGATCCCGCAGCTCGAGGTACGCCCACGCCATGACCGCACGCAGCATCCCGTCCACTGCCCACGTGCTCGGCAGGGCCAGCGGTGGCCTCGCCGCCGCCCTCATCGCGCTGGCCGCCCTGCCTTCGGGCGCCATGGCGGCGGCACCGGCCGTACCAACGCCGTCCGTTCCCACCGTGACGACGGTGGAGCTGACGTCCACCTCGGTCAACGTGGGCGACACCATCACGATCAACGCGACCGTCGAGGCCACGATGCCGCCGACCGGCCCCTCCGCCGCGGGCCTGTCCGCGATCCCCGGGGACCCGTCCGGGACGGTTGCGTTCGCGTACTGTCTCAACCGCTCCCTGCCGGAGTTCACCTGCACGGACGGTGACTGGACGAGCATCGGCACCCCGGCGACCGTTGGCACGGACACTCCCGGCAACGGCGTGGTGACGGCGTCGATCGACTGGGTCCCGGAGCCCGGTTACGGCTGGTACCTCGTGCAGGCGCAGTACGGCGGTGACGACTGGTTCATGCCCTCGTCCAACGCGACCGCGTACTTCCACGTGGGCGACCCGACGCTTTCGACCGCAGTCCTCGACACCCCGCACGACTACGAGGCGGGCGGGGACGTGACCGTGTGCGTGCACCACGTGCTCGCCGGCAGCGAGGTGGGCTTCCAGGTTCGCGACTGGGACCTCATGGAGCTCGTGACGGCGGACGAGGCCGGCGACGCGTGCCTGACGTTCCGGATCCCCGAGAGCGCCTACCCGGGCGTGTACCTGCTTGGTGCGGTGGTGACGAGCGAGACCTGGCAGGTCCTCTTCCTGACCACCAACCTCGGCTTCCCGCCGTCCACGTGCTGTGGTCTGCCGGACTCGGCGAGCACGGACGCGGCGGTCGTGGCGGTCCAGGACGACAGCCGGTCGCCATGGATCCCGATCATCGTCCTCGCGGCCGCAGCCGGTGCCGTCGCCTGGACGCGCCGGGCAGCGCGCGCAAGAGGCTGACAACCACGGCGCCCGGCGCACGTCGGCCCCGCGCCGGGCCGCCCGAATGGAACGAGCCCCGCCGGGATCCCGGCGGGGCTCGTGACGTTGACGGGGATGTGGCCCGCGAGGCTACTCGGCCTCGGGCGCCTCCACGGGCTCAAGGTCCGGGCCGGCGGCCGGCAGGAGCGGCAGCCCCTCGTGGGCCGTGGTGCCCATGAGGCCCACCGCGTGGTAGACGCGGATCTTCTCGCGGGTGTCCGCGATGTCCAGGTTGCGCATGGTCAGCTGGCCGATGCGGTCCTGGGGCGTGAAGAAGACCTCCTCGCCCTTCTCCATCGTGAGGCGCTCGGGGTGGTAGGTCAGGTTGGGGCTGGTGGTGTCCATGATCGAGTAGTCGTTGCCGCGACGGAGCTCGACCGCCACCTCGCCGGTGATCGCGCGCGCGACCCACCGCTGGGCGGTCTCGCGGAGCATCAGCGCCTGCGGGTCGAACCAGCGGCCCTGGTAGAGGAGGCGGCCAAGGCGCCGGCCGTTGGACCGGTACTGGTCGATGGTGTCCTCGTTGTGGATGCCGGTGACCAGGCGCTCGTAGGCGATGTACAGGAGCGCCATGCCCGGCGCCTCGTAGATGCCGCGGCTCTTGGCCTCGATGATCCGGTTCTCGATCTGGTCGCTCACGCCCAGGCCGTGCCGGCCGCCGATGACGTTGGCCTCCATGAACAGCTCAAGCGGTGTCTCGAACCGCTTGCCGTTCAGCGCGACCGGCTCACCCTCCTCGAAGCGGACGGTGATGGTCTCCGCGGGCACATCCACGTCCGGCCGCCAGGAGGCCACGCCCATGATGGGATGGACGATGCTGACGCCCTTGTCCAGGAACTCGAGATCCTTCGCCTCGTGCGTGGCGCCCAGGATGTTGGAGTCCGTGGAGTAGGCCTTGTCGGCGGACATCTTGTATTCGAGGCCCGCGCCCTCGAGGTACGCGGACATCTCCGCGCGGCCGCCCAGCTCGTCGATGAACTTCTGGTCCAGCCACGGCTTGTAGATGCGCAGCTGGGGGTTCACGAGGAGGCCGTAGCGGTAGAACCGCTCGATGTCGTTGCCCTTGTAGGTGGACCCGTCACCCCAGATGTTGACGCCGTCCTCCTGCATGGCGGCGACGAGCATGGTGCCCGTGACGGCGCGCCCCAGGGGCGTGGTGTTGAAGTAGAGCTGGCCCGCGGTGGAGATGTGGAAGGCGCCGGTCTGCAGCGCCGCGATCCCCTCTGCCACCAGCTGCGGGCGGCACTCGATCAGGCGGGCCTTCTCGGCGCCGTAGGACATCGCCTTGGCCGGGATGGCGTCGTAGTCCGCCTCGTCCGGCTGGCCCAGGTGGGCGGTGTAGGCGTACGGGATGGCGCCCTTGGCCCGCATCCAGTGCAGGGCGGCGCTGGTGTCAAGGCCGCCGGAGAAGGCGATGCCGACGCGCTCGCCGACGGGAAGGTGCTGGAGGATGTTGGGCACGAGGGGGTTCCCTGGGGGTGGTCCGGCTTCGGGGGTGTCGGGGGATTGCGCGGGTCGGGGGGCAGACGGCCGACGGCCGCGGGTCCGACAGGGAGGATATCGCCACCCCTCGCGACACGCGGCCATTCCGTGGCGTCGCCGGCCGGCCGCGCCGCACCCGGGCAGGGATCACCGGGTGCGGCTGACGGCACGTGGAGACGGTGCTCAGGCGGTGGCGCCTGCGGGCTCCGCCCTCGGGGCGAGGTACTGGGCGAGACCGAAGGCCTCCTCGAGCGACTCCATGGGCTGGAAGCCCAGGACGCCCATCGGCTGCCGCTCGCCACCCGGGAAGAAGGCGATGGTGGGGATGCTGGAGATGCCGAGCGCGCCCGCGACCTGCGGGTTGGCGTCAACGTCCACCTTCACGACGTCCACGACGCCCGCGTACTTCTCGGCCAGGCGGTCGATCTCCGGGGCGACCATGCGGCACGGCCCGCACCAGGCGGCCCAGAAGTCAACGACGACGGGGCGCGGCCCCTCGATGACGGTGGCGACGAAGGTCTCGTCGGTGGCGTGGGTGATCATGCTCTGTGTCCTCTGCAGTGCCGGACTCAGCGGGGGCCGGCGTTGGTGCGGATGCGGAAGATGGCGTACAGGGGGCAGAAGCCCACGAGGCCCGTGACCAGCAGGATGGCGGCGACCACCCAGGCGACGATCGCGAGCGTGCCGGTCACGACGCCGGCGAGCGCGAGGGCCGCGAGGACCGCCGCGGCGACGATGCGGATGACGCGGTCGAGGCCGGCCTCGTTCTTGGACAGTTGCATTGATGGTCTCTCCTGCTCGCCCGTGGGCGTCCTGGTGTGGTTGAGACTTGCGTCTTTGCGCAAGTGCTATCGTGCACCTTAGGGCTACTTGCGTTTTTGCGCAAGTAGGAAACTCGCACTGAAGCAACCATGCCGGATGACCCGTGGAGGTTGGGACCCCGGCGGCCGAAGGTCAGGCGGCGTCGTCTCCGTCGGCGGTGAGCGGGCCGGAGACGGCGGCCTCGGCGAACGTGGCCATCTCGTCGAGCGCGGCCAGGGCGGCGTCCA
>CAIYZX010000742.1 GCA_903930745.1 uncultured Chloroflexota bacterium
AGGGCATCCAGGAACCTGGTGGGGTCGCCCAGCGGCCGGTACTCGTCCAGCCCCAGCTCGAAGAGATGCTCGCGCAGGAAGACCACGGTCTCCGGCCGCGAGAGGACCCGCAGGTCGGACGGCAGGCCAAGCTCCAGCGCGTGCTCCCGCAGCAGCCGGTCACCGAAGGCATGGAACGTGGAGATGGCGGTGTCCGTGTACCCGTACGGGACCAGCTGGTCCACGCGGATCTGCATCTCGTCCGCGGCCTGGTCCGTGAAGGTCAGCGCCAGGATCTCCGACGGCCGCGCGCGCTTCGTTGCGATCAGCCAGGCGATCCGCCGGGTGATGACCTGCGTCTTGCCGGTGCCGGCGCCCGCCACCACGAGCAGCGGTCCGTCGCCATGGAGGACGGCTCGCTTCTGCTCCCTGTTGAGCCCCTCGAGGAGCTGGGCGATCCCGTCCCCCGCACCCTCGCCCTGGCCGCCGGCGATGGACGGGCCGGCGCGGCGCGCCGGGGCGTGACCCCACACGGGGATCTGCACCAGGGCCGATGGCTCTCCGCGGGCGGTTCGGCGCTTCACGCGCGACTCCTTCCCGGCGGGGCTGGCGGGCGTGGTGATGGGCTGGGGTTGCTCCGCACCGGCTGCGGATCGTGGTTGCGGATCGTGGTTGCGCCTGGACACGTTGCGAGGGTGTGCCGTCCCCGTGCCAGCTCGGGTGTCACGGGGCGCACCGTGTGATCAGGATGCGGTGGGCGCCCCCGCACCGGACGCGAGCGCCACCTTGAGCGCCTCGGCCTCCTCGCCGGACAGCGCGGTGTCGCACTTGCCCTGTGCGATGGCCTTGGCGTAGATCCGGGTGCCGGCGCGCGCGTGCAGGCTGCTGACGATGAAGCCGTCCCCGTGGTCGTCCAGCAGCGCGAGCGCGAAGCTCTGGTTGCCGCCCGTGTCCTCGAAGGGGTTGAAGCGGACGAGGCCCACCTTCTGGAAGCCGAAGCCCTGCACGCGACCGAGCTCTGCGGCCCTGGCGGTGAGCGCGGTCACCTGGCTGTTGAGCTCGTACACGCGCTCCAGGTGGGACCCCAGGATGGATTCGAGGCTTCGCCCGTCCTCGCCGCGCGTGATGCCGGTGAGACGGCGCTCCAGCGTCGAGGTCCTGCGCACGAGCACCGCGACGCCGACTGCGAGCAGGACGCACGCGACCGCCAGCGCGATGACGACGGTGCCAAGCGTCTGGGTGTCCATTCGTGCCTGCCTCTCCTCCCCGATGTCCTGAGCTTGCCGGAGCATACCAGCCGGTGCTTTGCCGCCCGCCCGGTGTATCCTGCCCGCCGAAGAGGCCGCACCCGATGCGGCAGCCCGCAAGAGGTCCAGGAGGCCCCGAACCCCGCCATGGTGAAGCGCGCTCGCGGCAGTGTCCGTCCCGGCCAGCGCCGGCCCATCGACCGCCGCCCCGCCGCGCCCGAGGCGGGCAAGCCTGCATCCGCCCCCAAGCCCATCGGCCTGTCGGACGCGGAGCTTGAGCGCGCGGCGCAGCTGGAGGCCCAGCTCCTGGCGGACGAGCGCGCCGCCGAGGCCGCCAGGACCCGTGCCAAGCAGCGCACCGCCACCCGTGACCTCGTGGGCAACGGCACCCTCGCCATCACGGCCGAGGAGGAGTACGCCTACGTGGCCCGCGACATCA
>CAIYZX010000743.1 GCA_903930745.1 uncultured Chloroflexota bacterium
CGGGCCAGCTCGTGCTCCTCGGGAAGGTTCGCGGCCTGCTCGTCGTCCAGCGCGGTGATGATCCCGCCCAGCTGCCGGTACGTGACGTCCAGCTTGCGGGTGATCTCCGGCCATCGCCGGTAGGAGTCCGCGATGAGGCGCGCCTCCATGGTCCCCGGTGCCGCGTAATAGGACGGGGCCACGCCGGCGTTGCCCTTGCTGGCCTCCTCGCCAACGTCACCGCGGGCTTCCAGCACCACCACGGACGCCGTGGTCCGTGAGAGCCGAGCCGCGATCGCGCAGCCCAGGACGCCCGCGCCGATCACCACGACATCGGCCGTGAGGGCCTCATCGCTCCGGGTGCTCGGGGGCTGGCTGGAACTCGGCATCGGCAGTGTTGAGCGTCCGTAATGTGTGCGTTTCTGCTCGATAATTGCGCGTTATCTGCGCGATGTCAACCGCGCACGGGTCGTTCGTTGTCCGCGCACGGGAAGGCGGGCTAGGCGACGATGACCCGGACGCCCAGCGCGCGGACCCGGTCCAGCTCCGCGGGATCGGCCCGGTCGTCCGTCACCAGCGTGTCCACCGCGGACATCGGCAGGAAGGTGGCGAAGCCCGGCCGCCCGATCTTGCGCGAGTCCGCCACGACCACCACCTTGGCCGCCGCCTGGGCCATGGCCGTGGCCACCTCCGCGATCAGCTGGTGCGCGATGGTGAGCCCGCCCTCGGCCGTGAGGCCGTCGCAGCCCACGATGGCCATGTCGCCGCGCAGGCCGTGGAGCGAGGTGACCGCCTGGGGGCCGGCGAAGCACGCGTACTCGGGAAGGTAGAGGCCGCCGGACGAGACGAGGTGCGGGTTGTCCCAGTCGCCCACCGCCTCCACCACGGCCAGCGAGTTCGTCACGAGCGTGAGGCCGGAGCGGATGCTGCGCGGAATGGAGCCCACGGTGCGGCCAACGGTGGTGCCGGAGTCGCAGAAGACCACGCTCCGCGGCTGGACGAGGGCCGCGGCCGCCTCGCCGATCCGGCGCTTCTCCGCGTTGTGCTCCTGGAGGGCCTGGGCGTAGAAGCCCACGGTGAGGGCGCCACGCCGCGCCACGGCGCCGCCGCGCACGCGCGTGATCAGGCCGTCCGTCTCCAGGCGGGCGAGATCACGCCGGACGGACGCCTCGGTGAGGGAGAAGCGGCGAGCCAGCTCCGTGACGTCCACGTACTCCTGGTCGTCGAGGAGGCGCACCACGGCGGCGCGACGCTCGCGCGCGCTGGGGCCGTCGGGGTCGCTGCCGCGCCGCGTCCGTGCCATGCCCGCCCTGCCACCTCGCTTCGGCGCCGGGGAGCCCGCCGCCGGGCCGCCATCGGCCCCCTGACGGTACCGCAATCCGGACATGCTTCGCGCGTGGAACGCGCACATTCCGCGCAGCCGCGCGGTACCCTGCCGCCCCATGACCACGAACCCAGATCCCGCCGCCGATCCCGCCGCCGGCGCAGACCCGGACCGCGACGCCCTCGCCGCCTCCCTGGCGGGCCGGGGCGAGCACGAGCTCTTCCCGTGTGACCCGGCCCTCGCGGACACCGCCGCCTTCTGCGCGCACTACGGGTTCGCGCTGGAGGACTCGGCCAACACGATCATTGTCGTGGGCAAGGGCGCGGAGCCGGTCTACGCCGCCTGCGTGGTCCTCGCGACGCATCGCCTGGACGTCAATCGGGCGGTCAAGGGCCGCTTCGGGCGCAAGGCCTCCTTCGCCTCCCCGGAGGAGACGCGGGCGCTCACCGGGCACGAGATCGGTGGCGTCACCGTCTTCGGTCTCCCGCCGGAGCTGCCCGTCTGGGTTGACGCGGCCGTGATGGAGCGGGAGCGGATCGTCCTGGGCGGCGGCTCGCGGTCGTGGAAGGTCATCGCACCTGCGTCCATCCTGCGGACGCTGCCGTCGATGGAGGTTGTGGAAGGGCTCGCGAACCCGGCGCCGCCGCGCGAGGGGTAGGCCGCTCGTTCCGGGGCCCTCATCCTGGACCGCCGCCGCGCCGGCCGTGCCGCCACGCCGAGCGGGCCGCCGCCGCGCGCCGGACGGGACCCCGACCGGGGACGCTGGACCGGCCCGCAACTCGACCGCCGCCCGCCACCATCCGCCCTGGCGGCCGCCACCCGTCTGTCCGGCCCTGCTGCCCGCCCAGCGGGCAACCCAGCCGATGGAGGTGCATTCCTGCCCGCTTCGGGATGCAGATCCTGCAGTTTCGGGCTGATCTCGTCCATGCTGCCCGCGTGCGGATGCAGGTTGACCGGGGCGCCCGTCAGGTTGCCCGCCCTGCGGGCAGGGCAGGACGGAGACCGGGAAAGAGCGGGGAGGGAGGCCGGGTGAGAGGTCTCTCGGCATCCCCGCCGCGCCGGCCGTGCCGCGTCAGCCGGTGGTGCAGGCCAGCGGCTCGATCTTCCACAGCGGCAGCGTGTACCTGCCACTCCAGCCCAGCGCACCCACCACCACCGTGTCCACCTGCGTCAGCCGGTTGCCGGCGCCGCGCATGGACGTCACGGCCTGCTGGAGGGCGAGGATCGCGTACATCGGCCGCGTGCAGCCGAACGCCGCCACGCGCGCCTCTCGGGTGCCCCAGCCCTCGTAGGCGATGTTCGTGTCGTCCACCACCGTCACGTCCGGTCGGCGGTGGTCCACCTGCTGCGCGTACCAGAGCGGTGATGTCGGCCCCCAGAACGAGAGGATCACCGCGTCCTGCGGCAGGACGGCGAAGACCTTGTCCACGTAGACCTGCGCGGAGTGGTCCTGGCTCTGGTCTGACGCGCCGAAGTTCGCCACCATCAGCACGCCGGCCATCGCGACGGCCGCTGCGGCACCCGCGAGCGACCCCATGCGCTCCGCACGCGCCCGTCCGCGGCCCATGATCCCAACGGCGTTCGCCAGCCCGTCCAGGCCCACGCCCGCGAGCAGCCCGGCGAGGAGCCACGCCACCAGCAGGTAGTGCTCCAGGCGCAGGTAGTTCGCCCAGATGTACGTGCCCAGGAGGAGGGTGGCCAGGACGGCCAGCCCGAACGCCGGGCGCCGGAGCAGCAGCACCACGGCGCCGATGGCGGTGAGCGGCGGCAGGATCGCGGTGGCCCGCGTGAGGGCGAGACCCAGGAGATCCGGGAGGGATGCCAGCCACTTCGCGGGACCCTCCGGCGTGAAGAGCCCGCCGTACTGGCCGGCGAACTGGCGCCCGGTCACCAGGAAGATGAACGCCTCCGGCGTGGTGGGCGAGTTGTACGGCAGGGCGGGCTTGAGCGACGCGGCGATGGGCAGATAGGCGTAGACGGAGACGCCCGCGATGACCCAGGCCGCGCCGGCGAGGATCCAGCGGGGGTGCATGGACAGCTCGTCGCGGCCCGCCCACAGGACGAAGAGCGCCACGAATGGAACGACGAACGCGGTGAGCACGTGGTTGCCCATCGACAGGCCGATGAGCACGGCGCCGATGCCAAGGTCGCGGAACCGCCGGGTCTCAGCCCACGCGAGGCTGCGGTCCAGGATCAGCGCGATGAACGCGAGGTGGAGCGCGTTGACCTCCGCCACGACGGCCGCGAGCCAGATCGTGCCGATGGCTCCCGTGGCGAGCGACGCGCCGATGGCGATGACCGGGCGCACGTTGAGGCGCAGCTGGGACCGCGTGATGGCGGCGAGCGCCACCGCCACGCAGACCGCGGCGAACAGGTTGGCGCGGAAGGCGACGCTACCGAGCGGCAGCAGCTCGAAGAGCCAGGCCAACAGGATGTACGTGGGGTAGCCCGTGGGGTGGGGGATCCCGAAGATGTGCGGGACCACCTGCATCTCTCCCCAGTCGTCGAACGCCTGGCCGGGCAGCAGCGTCCGCCAGTAGAGGACGAGGGCCGCGAGGAAGACGAAGGCGGGGGCGCCGTACCGGACGGCGGCCGATTGCCCGCGCGCCTGGCGCGTTGGGGTGGGGATCCACGTGTGCGAGCTCACCGGCGCAGGGTAGCCGGTAACGGGCGCGCGGGGGTTGACGTGGCGCTATGACAGTCGTCCATGATGCTCAGCCATGAGAACCATCACGCCGCTGGACCTTCGCCGCTCGCTTGGCGCCATCCTTGACGAGGCGTCGGCGGGCGGGCGATTGCTCATCGAGCGGGACCATCGGCCGGTGGCCATGCTGGTCTCCGTGGAGGACGGGCGCCGGCTGGACGGGGACCCGGACGAGCGGCGGCGCCGGCGGCTCGTGGCGCTGGACCAGCTGGAGGCGCTGGCCGCGGGCCACGGCCAGGACGCGGAGCCCGGCCCCTCGGCCGTGGACGCCGTGCGAGCGGAGCGCGGTCGCGATGACCGCTGAGCCGCTGGTCCTGGACGCGTCGGCGGCCATCGCGCTCGTGCGAGGGGAGCCCGCGGGCGCCGGTGTCCTCGCGGATCTGCGCAGCCAGGTGGAGGCGGGCGGCGAGATCCTCGTCCCGGAGCTCTTCTGGCTGGAGCTCCTGGACATCCTGGTCCGCCGCTACCGGTGGTCCGCGGATGCCGTCGTGAGGGCGGTGGCGGCGCTGGACGCCTTTGAGCCCGTGGTGGTGGCGCAGGATCGTCCGGCGGTGCTGCTGGCCCTGGACGCAGCCCTTGCCCACGGCCTGACCGTCTATGACGCCGCGTACCTCGCGGTCGCGCAGCTGGAAGGGGCCAGGCTCCTCTCGCTGGACGCGGCGCTGGTGGCGGCGACCACGTCAGGTCCGCACCGTTCGGGCGAGGAGCGGGCCGTCTACGGCGAGCACGCGGCGCGACCGGACTGGCGCGCCCACGGCCGCTATCTCGCAGAGCTGCGGAGCGCGGCGATGGCCCCGGTGGCCGGCGCATCCCAGTAGCGCGACACGGCACAGCGGCGAGCTCCGCCCGCGCGAGAACCCGATGCCCCGCGCATGACGACCGGCTCTTGCCCTCGCCGCCAGCAGGGCGACACTCGCGGCAACGTGGGACGAGCACAGGCACGCGAAGGACTGACCAAGATGCGACGTCGCAGGTTCACGGCCGTGGTTGTGGTTGCTGCCATCCTCGTGGTGGCCCTGGGTCTCGTGCTGTCGTCCCGCTCTCCCAGTCTCCCGGTGAATCGCGACCAGGCGATGGAGATTGCCCGCGACTACTTCACGAGCCCCGGGGCCCACGAAGCCGGCGCAACGGTTGCGACGGTCCACGTCAGCGGCGGGGACCTTGTCCATCCCGACGGCAGGGCCGCATGGAAGGTCAACGTGACGGGTGCCATCACGGAGCCCAGCGGCGTCACCTACGTCTCCGCCATGTGGCTCTCCGTGGACGCCACGACCGGCCTCGTCACCATCCTCGCCCAGGGTTGACGCACGCTCACCGGCACGAGCGGCACCACGGCCGCCCAGACTGGACGGACGTGGTGGCCGTGCGCGAGCGAGAGCGAGAGCGCGAGACCGAGATCGCTAGCGGCGCTTGAGGAACGCGGCGCCCATCAGGTCCGGGCCCAGGTGCGGGCCCGTTGAGGCGCCGATGAGCCCGGTGGTGACCATCGCCGGGTCCACGCCATAGGGGATGGCGGCGAGCAGCTGCTCCCGGAACGCGCCCACCTCGTCCGGGGAGCTCGTGGGCGTGTGCAGGATGGCGAGGCGCTCGATGGGCTGGGCCCCGATCAGCTCCACCACGCGGGCGCGGGCCTTCACGCGGGCGCGCTGGCGCTCCGCCACGGTGACCGCGCCGTCCACCACGGTGATGATCGGCTTCACGGACATCACGGTCCCGATCATCGCCTGGGCCGCGGAGAGCCGACCGCCCTTGCGCAGGAACTCCAGGGTGTCCACGGCCACGAACAGTTGCCCGTCCGCGAGGCGGGCCGTGACCTCGTCCGCGATCTCCCTGGCACTCCGTCCCTCGCGTGCCATCGCCGCCGCCTGGAGCGCGGGGATGCCCGTGGACATGGACGTGCTGGCGGTGTCCACGAGGTGGATCTCGCGATCCGGCATCGACTGGGCCGCGAGCGTGGCGGACTGGTGCGTGGCGGAGAGCTTGGTGCCGATGAGCGTCGCCACGATCGCGTCCGCACCCGCCTCGAACGCGGCGGCGAAGGCCTTCTGGAAGTCACCCGGCGACGGTGCCGCGGTGGTGGGGATGGGCGCGCCGGGCGCGAGCATCTTCTTCCAGAAGTCCTCGGTGGAGAGGTCCACGCCCGCGCGGTGCTCCTCC
>CAIYZX010000744.1 GCA_903930745.1 uncultured Chloroflexota bacterium
CACGATCCACCCGTACTTCCACGAGTTCGCCGCCACCCACGTGGCCAGCGGCGTGTACCCCCAGCCGGGCACGTACCAGGGCTTCTCGCCGCCGGGCGTCTTGATGTCGATCGTCGTCCCCAGCTGGTGCTCCGAGTGCCCGCCCCGTGCCGACGCCAGGATCGCCCGATCCCACCCAACCTTCCGCACCCACGACCGGAACACGTAGATCTGCTTGGTGTACGAGCGATAGGCGGACTCGATGGCGAACGGCACCCCGGCCACCCGCGAGGCGCGGTACATCGCCCGCAGGTCCGCGATCGCGAGGTGACGCACGTAGCCCCCGCCGGAGACCCCGGCCCAGGACGTGGGCACGAGCGAGTCCGGCACGTACGCCTTCGAGAGCGTGAGCTGCGTGTCCAGCACGGTCCGATACCAGTCGCCGGGTGCCCGATACCGCGTGAGCACGTCGTCCATCACGCAGGCCGGCGCGCCGCCGTCCGCGGAGACCGGGGCAGGGGACAAGGGGGCGAAGGGCACGAAGCCCGAAAGCAGCGCCGCCGAGACAAGGGCGGCCAGGAACCGCCGAACCCGATCAGCCCGAACCACCCCCACGAGGCGCATCGTCAGCCGGCGCCCCCGCCCGCATCGCTCGCAGCGCCGGCATCGCCCGCATCGCCGGAACGCACGCGCGGAGGACCGGCGGCGATCCGGGCCCGCAGGGCGCCCAGCGAGACATCGGACCAGTCACCCTCGGCCCACCAGGTGGCCCCGGCGGCGGCCAGCGGCGCCAGCACGGCGGCGGCCGCAGCATCGGCATCGGCGGACCCGAACGGCGTCACCCCGCCCACCACCACGTCAAACGCACCGTCCAGCCCGGACCGGAGCCGCTCCGCCTGCAGCCACCCCACGATCTCCGATAGGTTCGCGGGGGCGTTCGAAGGGTTCCCGGCGGCATCGGCGCCCTGGACCACCACCCCGTCCCACCGTGCCGCGCGGCGCATGGACTTCACGTGCGGCCAGGCGCCCACCACCCAGATCGGCACACGAGGTCGCTGGACCGGGCGCGGCCGGAACGTCATCGGTCCAAAGCGGTAGTGATCGCCGGCGTACGAGAACGACTTCCCTGACGACAGCCCGTCAAGGATCTCCAATGTCTCCGTGAGCAGCTCGCCGCGCACGCGCGCATCCACCGGCTCGCCCACGTTCGCGAAGCCCGCATCGTCCAGCGTCCCCATCCCCACCGGCAGCACCAGGCGCCCGCCGGACAGGCAGTCCAGCGTGATCGCCTCGCGGGCCAGCTTCCACGGTCGGCGCCGCGAGGGCGCGAAGACCATCGCGCCAAGGCGGATCCGCGACGTGGTCATCGCCATCGCGGTGAGCGTGATCCAGGGGTCGTAGCGGTCGTGGTCGTCCGCGCCGATCGCCAGGACCTCGTACGTGAAGACCGCATCCCAGCCGGCGGCCTCGGCCTCCGCGGCCATCTCCGCGCACTGTCGCGCGTCCCCCGTGGTGAGGATGATCCCGAACTGCATGCCCGCAATCATGTGACACCGGGACCCCGCGTGCGAGCCCTGCCCGAGGACGCCCGCCGGGACGTCCGGCCCGCCACCTTCGGGA
>CAIYZX010000745.1 GCA_903930745.1 uncultured Chloroflexota bacterium
ACATCTCCCAGAGCCTGGACGCCTACCTTGTCCTCTCCGGGATCCTGTTCGCGATCGGCTCCTTCGGCTTCCTGGCCCGCCGCAACGCGATCAGCATGCTGATGTCCATCGAGCTGATGCTCAACGCGGTGAACCTCGCGGTCATCGCGTTCGGCGCGTTCAGCCTCTCCCTCAAGGTTGACGCGTCGGTGATCGCGCTCATCGTCATGGCGGCAGCGGCAGCCGAGGCGACCGTGGGCCTGGCCATCGTCATCGCGATCTACCGCAACAAGAAGACACCGCTCGTCGACGAGTACGACGCGATGCGGCAGTAGGCGGCGATCGAGATGCATTTCCTCCCGAGCCTGATCCTCGCCTCCACCGAGGCCGCCGCCGAAGGCGCCGCCGCGGACCCGGGCATCTACGGTCTCCTGATCCCGCTCATCCCGCTCCTGCCCATCCTGGGCTTCGCCTTCAGCGCGCTCTTCGGGCGCCGGCTGATGATGCGCTGGGGCCGCTGGGCGTCCGAGCTGGTACCGGTCGCCGCCGTGGTGGCGGTCTGGGTGATCGCCATGGTCGTGGCGGCGGGTGCCCTCACCCACGCCGAGCCCTTCGGCGAGCACGGCCTGGACGTGAAGGTCTGGACGTGGATCCCCGCCGGGTCCTTCACGGTGGACCTCGGCTTCCACGTGGACGCGCTCACCGCGGCGCTGCTGGTCGTGGTCACCACGATCGGCATGCTCGTGCACATCTACTCGATCGGGTACATGGCGCACGACAAGGCCACCTGGCGCTTCTTCGCCTACCTCAACCTGTTCATGTTCTCCATGCTGGTCCTCTCGCTGGCCAGCAGCTGGGTCCTGGTCTTCGCCGGCTGGGAGCTCGTGGGCCTGTCCTCGTACAGCCTCATCGGCTTCTGGTACCACAAGCGGTCCGCGGCCCTCGCCGCGAAGAAGGCGTTCATCGTCAACCGCGTGGGTGACGTTGGCTTCGCCCTCGGCATCATGGCGATCTTCGTGAACACCGGCACGATGGACATCCGCCACTCCCTCGAGATCCTCGTGGAGAAGGGCCCCGAGAACGTCATCCCGCTCTCCATCGTGGCCCTCCTGATCTTCGCGGGCGCCATGGGCAAGTCCGCGCAGTTCCCGCTCCACGTCTGGCTCCCGGACGCGATGGAGGGCCCCACCCCGGTGTCGGCGCTCATCCACGCAGCCACGATGGTCAACGCGGGCGTCTACCTCGTGGCCCGCGCCAACCCGCTCTTCGCTCACGCGCAGGACGCGATGGTGATCGTGGCCGCCATCGGCATCTTCACCGCGCTCCTGGCCGCGTCCATCGCGTTCACACAGACGGACATCAAGCGCGTCCTCGCGTACTCCACGCTGAGCCAGCTGGGCTACATGTTCGCGGCGCTTGGCGTGGGCGCCTTCATCCCGGCGATCTTCCACCTGATGACGCACGGCTTCTTCAAGGGCCTGCTCTTCCTTGGCTCCGGCTCCGTGATCCACGCGGTCCACGACGAGCAGGACATGAACCGGATGGGCGCGCTCTGGCGCAAGATCCCCATCACGCACTGGACGATGTTCATCGGC
>CAIYZX010000746.1 GCA_903930745.1 uncultured Chloroflexota bacterium
CAGCCTCGCGCCGTCAACATCCAGGAAGAGGCAGCCGATGTCCGAAACGAAGAGGGTGCCGGTGATCTCCTGGCGCTCGCCGGCGTAGGTCTCGCCCCACCGCTGGGACGGAAGCCCCATTCCTGCGTTGCCGATGCCGCACGCGCTCAGGATGATGCCCACGACGCCGAGTCGCACCAATCTCGCGATGCCGCCGCACTGATCCACCGTGTCCCCCTCCTTGGGCCCTGGTCCCGCTACAGCTCCATGATCCGGCGGGTCCAGCGGTCGTTGTCCGCGTCGTCCTCACACGAGACGATGAGCGGGTCCACGCGCCGGTCGATCTCCGCGACGATCGCCACGCCGTCCTTCCAGTGGTCCGCGTCCACGACGACCGCGAACCCGTCACGGCCGGTGAGGCGGCGCAGCTTCGGGGAGCCGTGCTCGCACAGGACGGCGCTCTCGTAGCGGACCGTGGAGAACGAGCCGTCCACGAACTTGATGGACAGCCCCTCCTCGCCCATGATCAGGCGTTCCTTCGGGCCGCGCCCGGGGAGGTGGAAGCCGGCGGGGGCCACCTCGCGGCCGTTCACGCGACTCGGCGAGCCCAGCGGGGCGGGCGTGTAGGCCGCAGGCGCCTCCTTGGCGTTGCTGGCGAGGATCGCGGTGGCGCGCGCTGCCTGCGCCGCGGCGCGGACGCTCTCGCGGGTCGCCGCCCGGCGACGCTCCACGCCCTCCGCGGGCAGCATCAGCGGCCGGCCGTGCAGCATGTCGAACGCCTGGGTGTCCATGAGCCCGAAGACCGCCATCGGGTCCATGAACATGCGCTCGAACGCATCGACCTCCTTGGCGATCTCCTCGTCCGTGGGGCCGTCCGTTGCGAGCGCGTCCAGCGTGCTGATCATGGCGGCCTGGACCGCGTCGATCCGCTCGGCGGCGCAGTCCGCGGCGAGGAAGAGGTGGCCGTCCGTCCCGGTGAGGGGGTCGTAGATCGCGGCCACGTCGTAGACGGCGCCCTGCTCCAGGCGCAGCTCGCGCTTGAGGCGGCGCTCCATGATCCCCAGGAGCATCGTGAGCTCCGGGCTGCGCTCGCCGAGCATCGTGAGGCAGGCGGCCTCGCGCTCCCACGGGGCGAAGCTGGGCAGCGGGAGATCCGGGTCCGGGATGGGGCGCACGGGCGGGCGGCGCGGGCCGTCCGGGAGGTCCAGGCGCAGGCCGGCGGGCGGCTCGCCGGAGAAGACCAGCATCGCGTTGCCGCGGGTGAAGCGGGAGCGTCGCCAGGCCTCCACCGTGGGGCCGGCCAGCCACTCGAGGCCGAACTCGGGACCGTCCGCGAGGCCGTGGCCCTGCGGGCCGAACCGGACGTAGCGCATGCCGCCGTCCGCGGAGACGGGTCGCTCGCTGGCCTCCTGGACCAGGATCTGGCGCTCGTGGTCCAGGCGGTCAAGGGGGAGCGCTGCGAGGTTGGCGCAGACGGTGGTGAGGAACTCCGCGACCTCGTGCGGGTGGCCGCTGGCGTGGAAGACGGTACGGGCGGGCTCCACGAACCCGTTCTTGTCGTAGGGCGTCTCCATCAGGTCGTGGAAGACCAGGTGCTCCACGATGTGGGTGATGCCGGCGATGGGCCGCTGCTCGTCAACGCGGCCGACGCGGAACTGGAGCGCGCCCATGAACGGGCCGGGGACGGGCGCCCAGAGCGTGGGGATGCCGTCGATCTCGGTCTGGTGGATCTCCGGCAGCTGCTGGTCCATTGGCCTCCCCTGTGCGCGCGATCTCCCGGCGAGGCTAGCACCTGCGTCGATGCGGGGGAGATTGCGGATCGAGGCTGATTGAGACCGCCACGCACCCGGGTGTATACTCCGCCGACAACCACAAGGCCGCCACAGAACGTGGGTGACCAGCCCACGTTTCTTTGTGTCGGTGGACCTTGTCACGAGTCGGCCACGAGCAGGGAGGCGCTGAATGAGTCGCGACTTCGTCGGTGCGCTCCTGCAGCTGAACGCGGAGAAGCAGGTCTCCCAGGCGGCGCTGGTCCGTGCCGTGGAGGAGGGGATCCAGGCCGCATACCGCCGGGTCGCCAACGAGGAGGACATCTTCGTCCGCGTCGAGGCAGCCTCCGGAGAGGTCCGCGTCTTCCGGGGACGCATCGTGGTGGACGAGGTCTCGGACGACAGGCTGGAGATCTCCCTCGCGGATGCCCGTGCCACCAACGCGGATGCGCACCTGGGCCAGGTGATCGAGACGGAGCAGCTGGACGCGGAGCACTTTGGCCGCATCGGAGCACAGACGGCCAAGCAGATCATCCTCCAGCGCATGCGCGAGGTTGAGCGCGACCAGGTCTTCGACCAGTACGCCTCCCGGGAAGGGGAGCTGATCACCGGCTCCGTCTCCCGCGTGGAGCCGCGTGCCATCGTCATGGACATGGGCAAGGGGGTTGAGGCCATCCTCGCCACGAGCGAGCAGAGCCCCCTGGAGCACTACCGGATCGGCCAGCCCGTGAAGGCGTTCGTTCTCGAGGTCCGCCGGTCCGCCCGTGGCCCGCAGGTCATGGTCTCGCGGACGCACAAGGGCTTCCTCCGCCGCCTGTTCGAGCTGGAGGTCCCGGAGATCCACGCCGGCACCGTGGAGATCAAGGCGATCGCCCGGGAGGCGGGCTCGCGCTCGAAGGTGGCCGTCACGTCCCGGCAGGACGGGCTGGACCCGGTTGGCGCCACCGTTGGCCAGCGCGGCACGCGCGTCCAGGCCGTGGTCGCGGAGCTGGCCGGCGAGAAGATCGACGTCATCCCGTGGAACGAGGATGCCTCCGTCTTCGTCGCCAACGCCCTCTCCCCGGCGCAGGTCATCTCCGTCGCGATCGACGAGGAGCACCGCATCGCCGCCGTGACCGTGCCGGAGCGCATGCTCTCGCTCGCGATCGGCCGCGAGGGCCAGAACGCGCGTCTCGCTGCGCGCCTCACCGGCTGGCGCATCGACATCCGCAGCGACTCCCAGCCCGTGGAGCCAGTGCCGGCCCCGGCCGAGCAGGCTGCCCCGGCCGTCGAGGCGCCCTCCGCAGAGGCGGCTCCCGCGGAGACCTCCGCCGAGCAGGCCCCGGCCCCCGCGAAGAAGTCCAGGAAGAAGTCCTCCGAGGAGGTGTCGTCGTAGGCCCGGCGACGGCCGGATCCTCCCGGCCCTCCTCGCCGCGACGGCTCCCGGAGCGGAGCTGCGTCGCCTGCCGTTCGCCTCGGCCCAAGCGGGACCTTGTCCGGATCGTCCGGACACCCGCCGGCACCGTCACCATCGACCCAACCGGCCGGATGCCCGGCCGCGGCGCATACCTGTGCAGGGACGCCGCGTGCTGGGACCAGGCGG
>CAIYZX010000747.1 GCA_903930745.1 uncultured Chloroflexota bacterium
CGCGACGGGCGCCCCACCGGCGTCCAGCACCCCGAAGGACTCGGACCGTCCGGAGACGCGCACCTCGCCCGCGAGAGGACCCAACGCATCGGCAAGCGACGTCCGGACCACCCCGTCCACGGCATCGGCATCGGCCGGCGCAACGTTCGTGGAGACCACCACGGACCGGGTGGCCGAATCGGCTGCGGCAAGCTGGCGGAGCGCGCCCCGCGTGGCGGTGGCGGCAGGATGCACCGTGGCCGCGACCATCGCCGCCGTGGCCACCGCGATGACCAGCGCGCAGATGGCGACAAGCCCGCGATCCGCGCCGGCGCGACGGATGGCGAGCCCTACGACGCCACGTGCGGGCACGGTCCGGGGCATGGGCCTGACCCTAGCACGCGGTCAGGGCGCAGGACGCCCCCCGCGCACCTCTCGCCCACGGCCCCCAACACGCCAGCGACCCGGACTAGAACCGGCCCCCTGCTCGCCCCGACCCGCGGCCCCCGTTGCCTCGGCCGCGACCGTCACGCCCGCCCAGCGGGCAACCTGCACGACGGAGGTGCATTCCTGCCCGCTGGTGGATGCAGATCCGACGAGCTCGGCCCGGATCTGCAGGTTCTGCCCGCGTGGAGATACAGGATCGCCGGGGCGTCGGCCAGGTTGCCCGCCGGGCGGGCAGCACCGCCAGGCGGGCGGCGGACCAGGAGACCTGCCCCCCCGCGTCTGCCACAGCGGGGCGCACGACGCGCCCCGGACATGGAACGGCCCCCGCACGGGGCGGGGGCCGGAACCGGATCTGCGAGAGGGGACCGGGGACCTAGCTCTTGGCGAGGATCCGCTCGATGACCTCGGCCGCGTCCTCGGCCGCGTCGATCGTCTCCTCGAGCGCCAGGTACAGGCCGCGGAGCTTGATCACCTCGAGGGCGTCCATGCGCTCGCGGAAGAGCCGGCCGATCGCCGCGCGGGACAGTCCGTCAGCCTCGTGCTCCAGGTCGTGGATCACGACGAGGTGCGGGGTGATGCTCTTCTTGTCCTTCTCCAGCTTCTGGAGCGCCGCGAGCAGTTCCACGGACTGGCCCACGATGATCCGGACCAGGCTCCTCGCCTCGTCCGTGGGCTCCTTCACGCCGTAGATCTGGAAGGTCTCCGCGGAGCTCTGGATGCCGTCGATCACGTCGTCCAGGTGGACCGTGAGCTCGTGGATGTCCTCGCGGTCGAACGGCGTGATGAACGAGCGCTCCAGGCGCGCGGCCACCTCGTCGTCAACGCGGTCACCCTGCTTCTCCAGGGCCTGGATCTCCACCAGGCGCTCGTCGAGGCGGTCGTAGTCCGTGACCAGCGCGTCAAGCTTGCGCGCGATCTCGACCATGATCTGGCCGTCCTTGATGAACAGCTCGTAGAACTTCTCGTCCTTGGGGATCAGGCGGACCATCTGGTTGGGTCTCCGGTGGTGGGCGGGATGGTTGGGTTGTCTGGTGGGAGGTCGCGGTCAGCTGACGCCGAGGGCGTTGAGGACGATCCAGGTGAGGGCGCCAACGAGGCCCGCGGCCGGGATCGTGAGGACCCAGGCGCCCAGGATGTTGCGGGCCACGCCCCAGCGGACGCCACGGACGCCGCGGCTCGTGCCCACGCCCATGATGGCGCTGGAGATCACGTGCGTCGTGGAGACCGGCATGCCGAAGTGGGCGGCGGCGTAGATGATCGTTGCCGCGGTGGTCTCCGCCGCAAACCCGTGGATGGGCTCCAGCTCCACCACGCGGTGGCCCATGGTGTGCATGATCCGCCAGCCGCCGATGGCGGTGCCCAGCGAGATGGCCGTGGCGGCCGTGACGATGACCCAGAAGGGCACGTCCACCGTGGGGATGACGCCGGCGGCGAACAGGGCGAGGGTGATGATGCCCATCGTCTTCTGGGCGTCGTTGGAGCCGTGCGCGAAGGCCATGAAGCCCGCGGAGAAGATCTGCAGGCGCCGGAAGAGCCCGCCCAGCGGTCTGCGGTGGAAGCCCTTGAAGATCCACATGAGGGCCACCATCAGGACCAGCGCGATCACGAAGCCAAGGATCGGCGACGTCACGAGCGGGATGATGACCTTGTTGATGAAGCCCTCCCACTTGATGGTGCCGGTGCCGCTCGCCGCGATCGTGGCGCCCAGGAGGCCGCCGATGAGCGCGTGGCTCGAGGAGGACGGCAGGCCCACCCACCAGGTGAGGAGGTTCCAGCTGATCGCGCCGGTGAGGGCGGCGGCGACCACGAGCTGGGTGGTGGTCTTCTCGTCCACGAGGCCCGCGCCGATGGTCTTGGCGACCGCCGTGCCGGCGAAGGCGCCGATGAAGTTGAAGGCCGCGGCCATCAGGAGCGCGTATTGCGGGCGCAGCGCGCGGGTGGCGACGGAGGTCGCGATGGCGTTCGCCGTGTCGTGGAAGCCGTTGATGTAGTCGAAGGCGACCGCGAGGATGACGACGATGACCAGGAGGAGCGTGACGTGTTCGATGGCTGGGCACCTCGGGGGTGTGGGCGGCTCTGGCGTGTCCGGCGCAAGGATATCGGCGGAGCGGGAGCTTGTTGACGTCGGGTTGGCGTCAATGGGCTTGGTGCAGGCGGATTCGCTGGAGTTAACCTGCCGATCGCACGTTGATGACAGGCAGGGCGGACGCTGCGGGCATGGTCGCCTTCGCCCCGCCCCCGACGTCCTCCACAGGGCCAGGTCCGGTCTCCCTCCACCTCACGGGCCCGGCCCACCGTCCCGCGGCGGGGCATGGCGGCCATGCCACCAGGGCGGCGATCCTCCTCGCCGCCGATACCGGGCTCGTCGCGGACATGGCGTACGTCACGGACCCTCCGGCCGCCTGGCGCCGGCCCGGCTTCGCCCGCCGCGTTGACGCAATCCGCGCCCAGCTTGAGCCGCTGGGCACGCCGGACCTGCTCGCGGCGTCGTTCGCCCGCGAGGCGCTGCACATTCGCCGCCAGGACCGCCATCCCGGTGCCGTGCGCGCTGCCTACGCGATGCGGATGCTGGAAAGCCGGACCGGGCGCCGGCTGCCCGGCTGGGCGAACTGGGTGCAGGCGTGCGCTCCCCGTCCCTGAGCAACGCCCGCCTCCAGCAGCGCCGGGCCGCCCTGCTGCGCCGGCCTCGCAACATCGCCGTCTTCCGCGACGCGGATGCGCCGCCGCCACCGGTTCACCAGCCTGCCGACAAGCGTCGCCCCGACGGCGCTCCGGTAGACTGCGCGCCATGCGTTTGAGCCACC
>CAIYZX010000748.1 GCA_903930745.1 uncultured Chloroflexota bacterium
AGGTTGGCGAGATCCGCGGTGACGGACGCGGCGGTGACCTGGCCGTTGGAGGCGTCCAGGGCATCGAACTCCACCACGTCGCCGCTGCCCACGGTCAGGATCGGCGGGATGCTCTTGTCCCAGGCGAGGTGCCACTGGTCGCGGCGGACGTGGAACGGGGGCTTGGCGGCCATCGGCGGTCTCCGGGGTTCGCGGGCTTCGGTTGGGGTTCGGGTTCTGGTTCGGGTTCGGGCGGGTCGCCCGGGGTCAGGACAGGTCTTCGGGCACGCCGGCGAGCACCATCGCGGACGCCGGTCCGCCAAAGCGCATCTCCAGCTTCGCCGATGCGTACGCGTACGCCTCGAACGGCTCCAGCCCGCGCTCGTTGACGAGGTAGGCCCACGCGCGGTCCACCGCGTGCTGGTGCGCCGCGGCGAGGTCCGCGCCCTGGCCCAGGAACAGGATCTGCCCGGCGCGCCGCAGGACCGGGTGGCCGATGCCGGCGCCCTTCACCAGCGAGACGCGCAGCGTGCTCTTGCCCGCGGACTCCAGGCTGACCCACGTGGGCTCGCCGCGGCCCATCGCCGCGTGGTGGTCGCCCACGGACAGCAGGCCACCGGCCACCTGGACCGGCAGGTCCACCACGGTGCCCGGGCTCATCTCGCGCAGGTCCATGTTGCCGCCCCAGTGGTACGCGGGCATGAACGTGGAGCCAACGCCCTCTGCGGGCGCGAGGCCGATGCAGCCGATCATCGGCTCGATGGGCACCCGGATCCGCGGGCTGATGACGGCGAACCCGTCCTCGAGCGGGATCTGGCGCGCGATGGTCTCCTGGGTGTACGCGCCCAGCGCACCGAACCCGGGCAGCCAGACGGACCAGGAGCGGACGATCTCGATGTCCAGGATCTCCACCCGGATCGCATCGCCCGGCTCCGCGCCCTCAACGAAGACCGGGCCCGTGACGCGGTTGAACGTCTCGAGGCCGATCTGGTCCAGCGGCTCGCCAAGCGAGAGGCGCTCGTAGGCGATGTCGCCGGTCTCGAAGCGGACCACCGATCCCGGGGCGATCCGCGCCTTGGGCTCGTGCTCGGCCCGGAAGTCGAGCGTGTGCTGCTCCTTCGCAAGGACGAGATCGGGCGCGGTCATGGTCAGGCCTCCGGGGTTGGGGTGGTCTCTGGTGCGGGGCTGGCCGAAGCCGAAGCCGAAGCGGCGGTGTCGATGGCGGCGGCCTGCGCGGCCGCGGCGGCGTCGAACGAGGGATCCGTGGCCAGCCAGCAGCGGCTTGCGCGCGCGCCGTCCAGCTGCACGAACGGCGGCGTCTCGTCGCACCGGCCATGACGGAGCGGGCAGCGGGTCCGGAACGGGCAGCCGTCCTGCTCCGCCAGCTCCGCCCGGAGCTCGCCCTTCGCCCGGCCGGCCTTGCGCCCACGCCCGTCGCCCTCGCCCGGGATCGCCGCGAGCAGCGCCTCCGTGTACGGGTGCCGCGGGTGGTCGAAGACGGCGTCCACCGGCCCCTCCTCCACGATCTCACCCAGGTACATCACCGCGATCCGGTCCGCCGTGTGGTGGACCACCGCGAGGTCATGGGCGACGAAGAGGTAGGCGAGGCCGCGCGCGTGCTGCAGGTCCTCGAGCAGGTTGATGATCTGGGCCTGGACGCTGACGTCCAGCGCGGAGACCGGCTCATCGAGGACCAGGAGCTCCGGGTCCACCGCGAGCGCCCGGGCGATGCCCACGCGCTGCCGCTGGCCGCCGGAGAGCTCGTGCGGGTACCGGGACGCGATCTCCGGGCCCAGGCCCACGTCGTGGAGGAGCTGCCCGACACGCTCCCGCCGCTCCGCCGCGGAGCCGCCGATCCTGTGGACC
>CAIYZX010000749.1 GCA_903930745.1 uncultured Chloroflexota bacterium
AGGCTGTCGATGAGCGGCACGAACGCTGACGAGGCCACCGCCCAGCCGAGATAGGACACCACGATGACCGGCAGGATTCCCGTGGCGTGCCCCACCGCAGACGGAATCCCCAGCGCGTACGCCACCACCAGCATCCGGCGCCTGCCGTGCCGGTCGCCGAGGCGGCCCCACGTGGGCGCGAACACCAGCGTGACGATCGCCCCCACGGCGGCGAGCGGTCCCACGAGCGCCGCCGGCAGCCCCGCCTTGATGAGCAGCACCGTGGCGAACGGACCGAAGGCGCCGTAGCCGGCACCGCGGAGCAGCATGAGGGCGAGGAGACGCAGGAGCATGGGCAAAGGGTAGGCGAGGTGGGCCGGGAGGGCCGCCGGTCAGTCTCCGGCGGGGAGGTCGTGGTTGAAGACGTCCTCGATCGCCGCCTGGAGCATCGAGGGCGTGTACGGCTTGGGCAGGAAGTGGCGGTCCGGCATCGTGATGCCGCGGCGGGCCACGTCGTCCTTGGTGTATCCGGAGGTGACCAGCACGCGCAGCCCGGGCCGTGTCCTTCGAAGGCGCTCGGCAAGGGTGATCCCGTGCATGCCGGGCATCACGATGTCCGTGAACAGCAGGTCGATGGGCTCGTCCAGGTTGGCGGCGATGGTCTCCGCCTCCTCCCCGGACGCCGCCACCAGCACCCGGTAGCCCATGGTGGACAGCACGCGCTGGGCGATGGCGCGCAGGACCTGCTCGTCCTCAACGACGAGGATCGTGGCGCCCGCGGTCCGCGACCCGGGTGCGACTGCATGTGCGAGGGACGGCGCCACCTCGGCATCCGCGGCGGGCAGCAGGATGGTCATGGACGCGCCGGCCCCGGGCGCGGAGCTGACATCCACTCGCCCGCCGGCCTGGTCGGCGAACGCATGCACCATCGCGAGCCCAAGGCCCGTGCCGTGCCCGGTCGCCTTCGTGGTGAAGAACGGCTCGAACATCCGGGCCTGGACCTCCGGAGGAATGCCGGGACCCGTGTCCGTCACCCGCAGCATCGCCCACGACCGCTCGTCGCCCTTGGTTCGATCGTCACCGGGGCCAATGGTGATCGTGATCGTCCCGCGCCCCGCCATCGCGTCGCGGGCGTTGCCTACGAGGTTGACGATGGACTGCTCGAGCAGGCTGCGATCCACGCGGACCGGGCGTGCTGCCGTGCGCTCCACCACGAGGCGGACATCCTCGCCGACGAACCCATGCAACATCGGCTCCAGCGAGGTCACCACGGCATCCAGCGCCAGCAGCTCCGGGCGGAGCATGGTCCGACGCCCGAAGGCCAGCAACTGGGCCGTGAGGGTTCGCGCCCGTTGTCCGGCCTTGGTGATCTCCTCAAGGGACTCGGTCGCATCCGGGTGCTGCACGATGGCAGCCGCCAACTCCGCGTGGCCAAGGATCGCGGTCAGCAGGTTGTTGAAGTCATGCGCGATGCCGCCGGCGAGCTGGCCCACGGCCTCCATGCGCGCGGCACCGGCGAGCCGCTCCGCCATGCCCCGCTCCCAGGTGACGTCGCTCTCCACGAGGAGCCGGCCAACCCGGCGGCCCGCGGCATCGTGCACCGTGACGAGGCGCGAGTTCGCCACCAGGCGCTCGCCATCGGCGAACTGGTG
>CAIYZX010000750.1 GCA_903930745.1 uncultured Chloroflexota bacterium
AACGGCGCGGATCAGCTCCGCGAGGTCCGGGCGGGCGGCCCGGTCCTGGCGCCGGCCCACGGTGCGCTCCGTGTCCACGTGCGCGAACCGGTCCTCGGGCGGGAGGTCATGGCCGTACGAGTTCACGTTCTGGCCCAGCAGGGTGACCTCGCGGTACCCGGCGGCGGCCAGCGCGCGTGCCTCGTCAACAATCTCGTCGAACGGACGGCTGCGCTCCGGGCCGCGGCTGAACGGAACGATGCAGTACGTGCAGGTCTTGTCGCAGCCGTAGATGATCGGCAGCCAGGCGCTGATGGCGCTCGTGCGCAGGATCGCGCCGCCGGCGAGGGCGTCCGCCCGGGCGCGGACCAGGTGCGTCGCGTCGGAGACCTCCGCGCCCTTCACGAGCGTGGTGGCGGCGGTGGTGGCGAGGGCGCCAACGGGGGCCTGCGCGGAGGCGAGGCCCAGGCGGTCCACCAGCTCCGGCTCCTCGTCCGGGCGCAGGAACAGGTCCACGGCCGGGTAGCGCCTCGCGAGCCCGGTGCGGTTGGACTCGCGCACGGAGCAGCCGGTGAGGACGACGCGCATGCCCGGGTTGGCGGCCTTGAGGTGCTTGAGCTGCCCCTGGCGGCCGATGACCTTGGATTCCGCGGCCTCGCGGATCGCGCAGGTGTTGATGACGACGAGGTCCGCCTGCTCCATCGAGGGGGCCTCGGGAC
This sequence comes from uncultured Chloroflexota bacterium, assembly GCA_903930745.1. Classification (GTDB taxonomy): domain Bacteria; phylum Chloroflexota; class Limnocylindria; order Limnocylindrales; family CSP1-4; genus CAIXZV01. Next base: position 699 of record CAIYZX010000750.1, read on the forward strand.
AGCCGGCGGCCAGGAGGCGCCCGGCCATCTCCTCGGAGTCTGACTTGTTCATCTGGCAGCCCAGCGTCCACACGAAGAAGCGCGGCAGGGAGCGCTCCTCGGGGCGGAACTGCACCAGGCGCTCGTCCTCCGGCGTGGGCGGCGTCCGCGGCGCGCCACCGTCCGGGCCGGATCCGGCGATGGGTGGCGTGAACTCGAGGACCGGCAGGTCGCGGGGGCTCATGGCGCGGTGATCGTAGAGCCTGCGTGGCCGGTGGCACGGGGGCGCCCCACCAGCTCGCGCCGAACGCCTTCCACCAGGTCCGCAGGCATGACGAGGGCCGCGTGCGACTCCGCGTAGGGGCCCGTGTCACCGTGGAAGTCCGTGCCGCCGGTCTCCGTGAGGCCCAGCGAGACAGCCACCGAGTGCATTCGGGCCCTGGTGTCGGCGTCGAAGGAGCGATGGTGGGTCTCGAGGCCGTTGAGGCCCGCCGCGATGAGGCCGCGAACGAGGTCCATCCGCTCCGCCGCCTGTGGGAAGTGCGCGAGGCTGGCGAGGCCGCCGGCTGCGCGGATCGCCCGGATCGCTCCAGCCGGATCCAGGCCCACCCGCGGCACGTAGCCCGGGCAGCCGGCGCCCACGAGGCGGTCGAAGGCGTCCTGCACGTTGAAGGCGTGACCTGCGGCGACCAGCGCGCGGGCCAGCGTGGGGCGACCGAGGGCGTCGTCGCTCTCCATGACGTCAGGCGGCAGGAACGCGTCGATCGCGTACCCGGCCTCCCGAAGGCGGACCACGGAGGCCGCGAACCGGTGCCGGCGCCCGTTCCGCTGGCCGGCGATGGCCTCCTCGAACGCCTCGTCGTACGGATCAACGCCGATGCCCACGATGTGGAGCTCGCCCTCCGGCAGGTCCAGGCTGCGGTCACGACTGACGGAGTTGATCTCAACGGCAGGGACCAGCTCAAGGCCGTCGGGCAGAGGCGACGCGCCGTGGGCGGTCAGCTCGCGGTACGCGGCGAGGTTGTCGTGATCGGCGATGGCCAGCAGGCGGACGCCCGCGGCATACGCCGCGGCAACAAGATCCACCGGCTCCAGCATGCCGTCGGAGCGACGGGTGTGGCAGTGCAGGTCCGCCGCGGCGGTGCCAACGCCGGGGGCGGCGCCGCTCGACGCGGGTGCGTGGCGCTGGGTGCCCACCTGGGTCCGCCTAGACCTCGACGACGCGGGAGATCCGCTCGATCTGCAGCGCGCGGCCGGTGGCGGGGTCCACGTCGACCTGGCACGCGTTCAGGACCACTGGTCCCTCGCCCACCTCGAAG
>CAIYZX010000751.1 GCA_903930745.1 uncultured Chloroflexota bacterium
CGCGATCATCGTGGACGCCCTGCTGGAGCGGTACGGCACAGACCGACTACGGGTGTCCGACGACGGGATCCGCGAGGGGCTCGTGCTCGCCGCCGTCCTCGCCGGACCGGCGTGGCGTGACCGCCTCGGCGACCTGGTGCGTGGCTGGGCGGACGAGGACCCGGTCGAGTAGCGAGCGCGACGCCCCGCCAGCCAGGGCGGGGCTGGGCCGAGAGGGACCCTAGAGGCCGGCCACCAGGCGACCCAGCGCGCGCCGGAACGCGAGGCTGCTGATCCCGCGCCAGGCGGGTCCAACCGTGCGGCGCAGGCGCGCCAGCTCGTGCTCGCGATCGGCAAGGTAGCGGCCGATGGCGGCAGCTTCGGCAGGGGTCAGGTTGTCCGCGTGCTCCACGAGGAACTGGCGGGCCAGCGCGGCCGCCACATCGGCGTCGTGCAGCCAGCCCAGGTGATCCTGGAGGGCCACCACCTTCTCGATGACCGGCCCCGCATCGCGGCCCAGCGCCTCGCGGACGAACTCCAGCGTATAGCGCAGCCACTTCGCGGCGATCCGCAGGTCGTGGAGCGTGGTCACATCGGCCCAGCGCATCACCGGCTCGTACGCGCGGCAGCCCTCGTACGCGGCCCAGATTCGGGACGTCATCGTGTCGCGCACGTGGTGCGGCTCCACCGGGCCAACCGGACGCGCGCCGGCGCCCTGCGTCTCCACGAACCCCACGTAGGCGTCCACCCAGCGGCGGTACTTGCGGCTGTCCAGCTCCTTGAGCAGCACCACCCGGGCGGCGTCCCGCTGGGAGCGCCAGTGGGCGACGAGGGGCTCGAAGCCCGCGGCATCGTCCGGCGCGTGGTTGGCGAGCCCGGACTGGTAGGCCACGGCGGCCTCGATCAGCACGTCCAGGTCGCGCACGGCGCCAAGATCCCGGGCCACGTCACGGAGACGGCGGCGGTGGCGCAGCGTGTGCTTGTCGTCGAAGGCGTCACCGAAGACGCGCCAGGCCGCCCGCTGGCGCCGTGTGGCCACGCGCATCGCGTGCAGCTCCTCGGCATCGGCGCCGGTCCGCGTGCCCTCCTCGCGGGACAGCATCCGGGCGAGGTGGAAGCGCAGGACCTTGCGGCCGGCCTCGGCCAGCGGATCGTCCGCGAGGACGCCCGGGGACTTCGGGATCACGAGGCGCGGAGCAGGGGAGGCGGCCGGGGTGGTCGAAGCGCCATCGGCGGCGACAGCCGAAGCCACGGCGTCGCCGGCCGCGCGGGGTGCGCCCGCCTGGGCCACGGCCTCCAGCGCGCGCTCCAGCTTGGACGTGTCGGCCGGAACCAGCTCCTCCACCTCGGCGAGCAGGTCAACCAGGGGATCCAGCGCGGACTCCTCGCCGGACCGGAGTTCCAGCTCCACCTCCGCGAAGCGCTCCACCACCGTGCCGTCGCCGTCCAGGACCTTCACGTCGTCCGACGAGAGCTCCACGGTGGCGGCATCGCGGCCGTACAGGCGCTTGCGGCGGACCTGGCGCAGCAGCACCCGGTCCACGAGCGGCGCGTCACCGCAGATGGAGATGACCGCGTCCCGTGCCGCGCTCTCGGGCCAGTCTTCGGCGGGGGCGGCGTCGTCAGCCGGCCCTTCCAGCTCCTCGCGCCGGTGGGTCACGCCGCCCTCGTCCAGGCGCCGCAGACCCTTGAGCGTGATCACCGTCCCGCGCCCGGTGGCGCGCAGCCGTCCCGCGTACCCGGCCGCGGCCAGCAGCCCATCGGCCGTGTCCACGTACCGGTCCTCGTGGTGGACCGTCTCCGCGGGCGCCGCCGCGTGGAACCCGGCCAGGTCGTCCGAGGCCAGCAGGCGCTCGCCCGCGGCCGTGCCGGACGCCCGGTACTTCA
>CAIYZX010000752.1 GCA_903930745.1 uncultured Chloroflexota bacterium
CCTGCGCGGCACCGTCGCCGGGACGATGGGCCTCGCCGCCATGTGGGGCATCTTCGGCACCACGTGGATGCTGCTCGCCACGTCCGTGCTGGGCCTGGACCCGGCGGTCATCGGCGTGATCGCCGCGCTGGGCGGCTTCGGGTCGCTCGCGGGCGCGCTGGTGAGCGAGCGGATCGGCGGCCGCTACGGCCTCGGCCGGGTGATGCTCGTCGCGCTGCTCTTCGCCGCCGTGGGCAACCTGCTGATCCCGCTCGCGCCCGCCGGGGCGCCCGTCCTCGCCATCGTCCTGCTGATCGGCCAGCAGCTGATCGGCGACACCGCCGTCACGGTCTTCGACGTCACGCAGACGTCCGTCCGCCAGGCACGCGTCCCCCACCGGCAGCTGGGGAGAGTCAACGCCACGGTGCGCGTCTTCGCGGTCCTGGCCCAGCTTGCCGGGACGATCATGGGCGGCATCGTGGGCGAGCTGGTCGGGATCCGCGGGGCGGCCTTCCTCGCGCCGTTGTTCGCGGTGATCGGCGCGCTGTGCCTCTACCTCACGCCGGCGCGCCGCCTGGCCCGCCTCATGGAGCCCGTGGAGCCGGAGCGGGCCCCGGCGGACCCGGCCTAGGCCGCAGCCCCGGAACCTACGCCTGGCCCTGCGGCTTCGGCCGAGCGGCGGCCTCGGAGCGCAGGCGCTCCAGCACCGAGACGAAGGTCTCCACGGCCTGGGCGCCGGACACGCCGTACTGGCGGTCGAAGACGAAGAACGGCACACCGTGGATGCCCAGCGCCTGGGCCTCCTCGAGGTCCGCGACCACCTCGGCGGTGAACGCATCCGAGCCAACGACCTCGCGCGCCCTCGCCTCCGGGACACCAACCTCCACGGCGAGCCGGACGAGCGTGCCCGGGTCCTCGAGGAGCTGCCCCTCCACGAGCTGCGCCCTGAGCAGCCGCTCGTGCGCCTGCGTGCCCACGCCAAGCGATGTGGCCAGGTGGAGCACGCGGTGCGCGTCCATGGTGTTGATGACCTTGCAGGTCTCGAGGTGGTAGTCCAGCCCCTCGGCGGCGGCGAGCGAGGTGACGCGGGCGTTCATCTCCGCGATCTGCTCGTGGCTCGCGCCCATCTTGCGGGCGAGGTACGTGTCGTGGTCGTCCACGGCGCCCTTCGGCTGCTCCGGGTTGAGCATGAAGGAGCGCCAGACGACCTCCACGTCCGCGGCGCCATCGAAGGCGCGCAGCGCGGTCTCGAAGCGGCGCTTGCCGATGTAGCACCAGGGGCAGACGACGTCGGACCAGACCTCGACGAGCATGAGGGTTCTCCTCCGGGTCCCGGGTCAGTCGAACAGGGCGGCGACGAACGCCTCGGGGTCGAACGGCAGGAGGTCCTCCGCCTTCTCCCCCACCCCGACGAAGCGCACCGGGACGCCCAGCTCCTTCTCGATCGCGAAGACGATGCCGCCCTTGGCGGTGGAATCCAGCTTGGTGAGGACGACGCCCGTGAGCCTCACGGCATCGTGGAACGCCTTCGCCTGGGCGAGTCCGTTCTGACCGGTGGTGGCGTCGAGGACGAAGAAGGTCTCCACGCGGGCGCCCGGCAGACGCTTGTCGATGACGCGGCGCACCTTGGACAGCTCGTCCATAAGGTTGACCTTGGTGTGCAGGCGGCCGGCGGTGTCGGCGACGAGGATGTCCGCGCGACGGGCGATGGCGGCGTCCAGGCCGTCGTACACCACCGCGGCCGGGTCCGCGCCCTGGGCGTGGGCGACGAACTCCGCGTCAGTGCGCTGGGCCCAGATGCGGAGCTGGTCGATGGCGGCGGCGCGGAAGGTGTCCGCGGCGGCGAGGACCACGCGGCGGCCCTTGGCACGCTCGCGGGCGGCCAGCTTGCCGATGGTGGTGGTCTTGCCCGTGCCGTTGACGCCCACCACGAGGAGGATCGCCGGGGCACCCTCCACCGCCGGCGACGGCTCCCAGGCGTCCGCGTCACGCGGCGCGAGGAGGTTGCCGAGCTCGTTGCGGATCGCCTGCTCCGGGGAGACGTCGCGCCGCTTGCGTGCCCGCTCCACGAGATCCAGGGCGAGGCGGGCGCCCACGTCGCCCGTGATCAGGATCTCCTCGATCTCGTCCCAGTCCGCGTCATTGCCGCCGCCGAAGGCCGCGCGCAGTCTCGCGCCGAAGCCGGTGCGGCTCTTCTCGAGGCCGGCCTCGAGCGCCTCTCGGTCGCGCTCCTTGCGGGCGGCGTCCGCCTTCTCCGCGGTCCAGTCCGCGCCCCAGGCCCACTGCTGGGTGGGGGCCGGCTGCGGCTCCGGCTCAGGCGGTGCGGCGGGGGCGGCGGGGGCGGTC
>CAIYZX010000753.1 GCA_903930745.1 uncultured Chloroflexota bacterium
GCCCACGCGCTCCGCGGCATCGCCTTCGGCGGCGGCGGACGGGACCTGGTGCTCGTGATCGTGGTCGTCGCGGTGGGCTCCGGCGTGCTCGCCGCCACCATCGCGGGGTCCATCGCGCGCGCGGAGGCCTCCGGCGCGGCCGCCGAGGTTGGAGCCGACTTCCGGATCGCCGCCCGCTCGCCCGCCGGGCTCCCGGTCACGCTGGACGCGGACGCGCTGCAGCAGATCGGCCCCACCGCCATCGTGCGGACCGGGTCCGCCACCATCTCCGCCCAGACGCTCGCGAGCACCTTTGTGACCGTTGCCGCCGTGGATCCGGCGGCGTACGCGGCGGTCACCGGCGGCACGCTCGTGAACCCGGCCCTGCGTGATGCGCTGGCCCGTGCCTCCACCCTCTCGGATGCCGGCGCCACACTGGGCACCCAACCCACCGTGGGCCTTGTCGCCTCGAGCGGGATCGCCCGGCGGCTGGACCTGCACGCTGGCACCCGTGTCACCGTCTCGGTGACCGGTCAGCCCGCCGTCGGCGAGGTGGTGGCCGTCCTGGACGAGCTGCCCGGGATGCCGGCCGGGATGGACGTCGTGATTCCAGGGGCCCAGATCCCTGCCGCGGCCACCGTCCCCGCGGAGATCCTGCTGCGCGCAGGGCCCACTGCCGCGCCGCGGGTGGACGCGGCCGTGGGGGCGTTCCGCAGCCTGCTCGTGATCACCAGTCGCCAGGACGCCCTGGACCGCCGGCACGATGGGATCATCCCTGCCGCCATCCGGGACGGGTTCGCCGTCGCGCTGACGCTCGCCGCCCTGCTCGCGGGCCTCGCCGTGCTGCTCGTGCTGGCCACCACGGAGACCGCTCGGCGGCGGGAGGCCCTCGTCCTCGTCCTGTTGGGCATGCCGGAGGCCGCTGCCCGCCGCCTGGTTGTGAACCAGGCGATCCTCACCGTGGTCATCGCCGCCGCGGCGGGACTCGCGCTGGGCGCCGGCGTGGCGTGGCTCACGGTGCCGGACCTGGGCCTGGAGCACATGGCGGACGTCACGGGGCCGGTCGCCGCCGTCGTGGACCCCGCGTGGTTGGCGGTGGCGGTGGCCGGACCGCTCGCAGCGGCCGTCGTCGGCCTCGGCATCGTGAGCCTCACCGGAGCGCGGGGCGGGCGGCGCGGCCAGGGCGGCGGAGCGGGTCTCGCGGACGAGGCGGCGCGTCGCCTTGGGCAGGATGGCTGACCGATGGCGCACGAGGATCGGGTAGGGTGAGCGCATCGATGACCAGCCAGTCCACGCCCACTCCCACTCCCACCCCAGCCGCCGGGACGCCCGCCGGTGGCGGCGACGAGCGCCCGCTGATCCACTGCGAGGGCCTGATCCGCATCTACACGGTGGGCGGCGCGGACGTGGTCGCCCTCTCCGGCCTGGACCTTCGCGTGGCCGCCGGCGAGCTCGTGGCCATCGTGGGCGTGTCCGGCAGCGGCAAGTCCACCCTGATGAACATCCTGGGCGGGCTGGACACGCCAACGGCAGGTCGCGCCGTGGTGGCAGGCCAGGACCTGGGGCGGATGCGCGAGGGCGACCGGACGAAGTACCGGCGGAGGACCGTGGGCTTCGTCTGGCAGCAGGCGGAGCGAAACCTCCTCCCCTACCTCGATGCCACGGAGAACGCGGAGCTGCCGATGCTCCTCGACGGTGCCCGCGGGGCCGCGCGCGCCACTCGCGCGAGGGAGCTGCTGGACCTGGCGGGCGTGGCGGAGGCGCGTCGCCGGCTCCCGGTTGGCCGGCTCTCCGGC
>CAIYZX010000754.1 GCA_903930745.1 uncultured Chloroflexota bacterium
GCTCCTCCTGGTGATCACGCTTGGCGCGGCGCTCGTGCTGCCGCTGCCGGGCGGCCCTGGTGTCGCCGCGTCATCGCTGGCAGGTCCCGGAGACCGCTTCCTGGACCTTGATGGGACGGCCACCCGCATCACCGAGGACGGACCTTCGGACGGCCCCGCCGTGGTGCTCGTCCATGGATTCGGCGGCTCCGTGTACTCCTGGCGCTTCACGCGCACCGCTCTGGCCCAGGCGGGCTACCACGTGCTGGCGCTGGACCTGCGGGGCTTCGGGCTCTCCGTGAAGGCCTTGGACGCGGACTACTCGCATGGGGCGCAGGCCCGCCTTGTCCTCGAGGCGATGGACGCCGCGGGCATGCGTTCCGCCGTGCTGGTGGGCCACTCCATGGGCGGCAACGTGGTCGCCCACGCCGCGCAGCTGGCGCCGGACCGGGTCCGCGCGCTCGTGCTAGTGGACGCGGCGATCGTCCAGCCGGCATCCGGCGCCTCGCCGGTGGCCACCGCAGGGTCCGCGCTGCTGCAGGTCCCGCCCGTTCGCCGGATCGTCCAGTTCGGCATGCGCCTCGCGCTGGGCGGCGGGACGCTGGAGTCCATGCTGCGCTCCGCCTACGCGGACCCGGCCTTCCCCACCGATGCGGACGTGGCGGCATATGGCACGGCGCAGCAGGTTGCGGACTGGGACCTCGCGCTGGTGGGCATCGTCCGGGATGCGGGCCGCAACGCCCTGGAGCAGTCCGTTGCCTCGCTGGGGGACGGGCGCCCGGTGCTGGTGGCCTGGGGCGAGCGCGATCCCTGGATCCCCCTGGCCACCGGCGAGGCGCTGCGGGACGCGATCCCGGGCGCGCAATGGCTGGAGATCGCGGGCGCCGGCCACCTGCCGATGGAGGAGGGCCGGGCCGCCTTCGAGCAGGGGCTGCTGGCCTTCCTTGGGGCGCTGCCCCGGCCCTGAGCCGCCGTCAGGCGAGGCCGACCCGCTCCGCTCCGTGGACGGCGGCCCCGATGGACCCCGCCCAGGTGCCCAGCTCCGCCAGCACGATGGAGACGTCGTCAAGGGACGTCATCCTGACCCGGCTCCGCAGCTCTGCGAGCAGCGGATCGAAGAGCGGGGGGCCCGCCTGGGCGACCCCGCCGCCGATGACCACCACGTCCGGCGCGATGACCGTGATCATGTTCGCGATGCCGATGGCCAGGTGGCGGCCGATCTCCGCCAGCCCTGCGATCGCGCGCGCATTCCCGGCCTGGGCGGCCGCGACCGCCTCGGGCACGCCCGCGGTCCCACACGCCGCCGCGATCCGGTCCGCCCGGGCGTAGGCCTCGAGGCAGCCGTTGCTGCCACAGCCGCACGGAGGTCCAGCCGGGTCAATGACCTGGTGGCCAAGCTCGCCCGCCGTTCCGTCATGACCCTGGTGGACGCGCCCGTCCACTGCGATCACCCCGCCGACACCCGTGCCCAGCGTGAGGCCCACCATGGAGCTCGCGCCACGTGCGGCGCCCAGGCGCAGCTCGGCGAGGCCGAATGCGCGCGCGTCGTTGATCAGCGCCACCGGGAGCCCGGTTGCCGCCATGATCGAGGCGGCGACCGGGTGGCCGGCCCACGGCCCCGGGAGATTGACGAGGAGGCGGACCGTGCCCGCGAGTGGATCGTAGAGGCCCGGTACGCCGATGCCCACGCTTGCGAGCGGACCCCAGGCCTCGTTGGCGGTCTCGGCCACCTCCGCCATCTGGGCGACGACCGCCGCAGGAACGCCCTCTGGGTCGCCCGCCGCACGCGTGGGGACGCTGTCCTGGGCGACCACCGCCCAGGCGTCGCCGTCGTGCTCCACCACGCTCCACTTGAGGTTGGTGGCGCCAAGGTCGATGCCCAGGTGGCGCGTCCCGGCCATGCCACAGCCCTCCGGAGCCTAGCAGCCGGCGCCGGCGTCCGGAGCGGGTGCCATCCCCGCCTCGCCGGCCTTGCGCGCCCGGAAGTCCAGGATGATCGTCTCCGTGGCGGTGGCGCCGATGCGCGTCACGCCCAGGTTCATCACGTCGATCAGCGCGTCCAGCGTGCGCACGCCGCCCGCGGCCTTGACCGCGACGTGCGGGCTGGTGTTGGCGCGCATCAGGCGCAGGTCGTCATGGGTGGCACCGGAC
>CAIYZX010000755.1 GCA_903930745.1 uncultured Chloroflexota bacterium
CGCGATCACGAGGCCCCGCTCCTCGCGCAGCACCCGGGCGACGTACGCCACGAGATCGGCGGCATCGGCGGCCGGACGCGTGGTGAAGTCAAGGTCGTACTTGTTCTTGAAGTAGCGGGCCTCGTTGGCGCGCAGGCCGGCGAGTGCTGGGGCGACGGGCGACGACTCAAGGCCAACGGTGGAGACGTTGACGAAGTCCACGACGTAGGACATGGGGCGCTCCTGGGTACTCGTGGCGACCGCGCGGATGGGGCCCGTGCTGGTGCGCGCATCTAAGCACGGAACGCCAAGGTGCGACGTGCCCCGTCAGCCGAGCCGCTCGAGGCCGTCCACCGCATCGAAGCCCCGGTCGAAGGTGAGGATCCGCGTGAGGCCTCGCCGCCGCATCACCGCGACGTGGACGGCATCCCGGGCGGAGAGCGTGCCTGAGGCGACGATCCGGCGCGCCCGCTCCACGTCCTCCCGCTCGATGGGGTAGACCTCGTCCACCACGGCGAGCAGCGCGTCTGTTGCCGCCCCGATCGCGTCGCGCCGCCCGATCGCCACGTATCGGTGGAGGATCTCCTGGAGCACTTCCGCATCCGTGACGAGCGGCTCGCCGTCCGTGATCGCCTGCTCCAGCAGCGCCTGCGCCCGCGCCTTGTTCGGATGCTCGGCGCCAACCAGGTACATGGGGATGTTCGAGTCCACGAAGATCACTCGGGCGGCCCGTCCCCGTACCCGCGCTCGATCTCGGCCAGCATGGTGCTCACGTCCGCCACCGGGTAGGCATGGACGCTGGCTTCTCGGACTGCCCGCAGCTTCCGGCTCGCCTCCGGGTAGACGGTCTCCTCGCGCGCGCGCCGCAGGACGTCCCGAACCCACGCGGCCGTGGTCTGGTGGTGCCGCCGTGCGAGCTCCTGGATCGCCTGGAGCTCGTCGTCATCGAGGAGGACCTGGAGTCGTTTGGTCATGCCTCACAGTCTAGATGACTCATGCCCATGAGTCAAAACTAGCCGAAGCCGAAGCCGAAGCCGAAGCCGAAGCCGAGGGGCCTTAGGTCAGGATCGCGGGAGGGACCGGCTCGGCGGGCAATGCAGCCGCATGGCGTGCCGCGTCCGCGCGGGTGACGCCCACGCCGGCGATCACCACCAGCACCGTGCCCAGGGCGCTCAGCGGACCGGGCGCCTGCCCCAGCGCAACCGCGCCGATGATCGCGCCCACGCCCGGCTGCAGCGCGCTGATCGTGCCGAAGGTGGACGTCGAGAGGCGGCGCAGCGCCAGCATGTCCAGGGCGAAGGAGAGGACAACCACGAGGATCGCCACGAGCACCGCGGTCCCCAGGACCTCCCAGGTGATGTGGCCGATGGCCGCCGGAACGCCGGCGATGCCCGCCACCACCGCTGCGACCGGCAGCATGATCGCCAGCCCTTCGACGCCCGTGAACTTCCCGCCCACCCGCTGGCTCATGACGATGTAGAGCGCCCACGTGGCCGCGTTCGCCACGCCGAAACCCAGGCCCAGCAGGTCCAGGTCACCGTTCCACGGCTCCGTGAGGGCCAGCACGCCCAGGATGGCGAAGACCGGCCACGCGAGATCTCGCACCCGACGCGTGCCCAGGACGCCGAGGGCGAGCGGGCCCATGAAGCCGATGGCGACGGTGGTGCCGAACGGAAGCCGCTCCACGGTGGCGAGGAACGTGAGGGTCATGAGCCCCGTGATCACGCCCATGACCACCGCGGCCCCCAGCTGCGAGCGGTCCATGCCGCGCACGTTGGGCCTGTACAGGGCGATGAGGATGAGCGCGCCGATGGAGAGCCGGAGCCACGCGGTTCCCGCGGATCCCACGGCAGCGAACAGCCCCACGGAGATGGCGGAGCCCACGTGCCAGATCAGCATCGCGATCACGGCCAGCGACCAGGCGGGCACGTGGTTCGCGAGGCGGTCCACCAGGCCGTGGCCGGCGGCGGAGCCGGTGGCATCGGCCTGGGCGGCAGCGTCGGCGGGGCGCGCGGACGCGTCAGCCAAGGTGGGACCGGGTCACGCGTGCCATCGCCCCAACGGATACCCGCAGCACCCCAGCGCCGTCAAGCGCGTCCCGCCAGAAGGGGGCCCGGGCTCCGGCCCCGCCTGCCGCGAGGGAGCCGGTCCGCCAGAAGGGGCGCAGGCCCGGCTCAGGTTCCCATCGTGGCATGGACGGCCGCCGCAAGCTGCTCCCGGGAGAACGGCTTGCGCAGGAACCGGGCGTTCTGCAGCCCGGTGCTCGCCGGGTCGAAGGTGTCCACGAACGCGGAGCACAGGAGCACCGGCAGACCCGGCAGGATCCGGCGAACCGCCGCCGCCAGCTGAGGTCCCTGGAGACCCGGCATCCGCACATCGCTCAGCAGCATCGCCGGCCGACAACCCTCCTGGACAACGGCCAGGGCCAGGTCCCCGGACAGCGCTCCCACCACCTCGTAGCCCAGCGATTCCAGGATCCGCGTGGTGATTGCCAGGACCGTCCGGTCATCCTCCGCCACCAGGATCAGGCCCTTCCCGTCGATTGCCTTCGGGTTGGGCTCCGCTGCAGGCGCCACGTCGCCCTGCGCAACGGGCAGGTCCAGCACGACCGCCGTGCCGGCGCCCTCCCGGGAGTCCACCCGGATCGCCCCGCCACAGGCCTGGACGAAGCCGTAGGCCGCGGCAAGGCCAAGGCCGGTGCCGTGCCCAACCGGCTTGGTGGTGAAGAAGGGCTCAAACACGTGGGACAGCGTGTCCGCGTCCATGCCCGTGCCGGAGTCCTCAACCGAGATCCGCACGGATGGGATGGCCGTGTCGTCCGGTCCCTCGAGCGTGCCGCGGGACGCGCTGATGACCAGGCGGCCACCGCCCGGCATGGCGTCCCGTGCGTTCACGGCAAGGTTGACGACGGCGCGCTCCAGCTCGCCCGGGTCCGCCACCACGGTGCCGAGGCCCGGTGGCAGGCTTGTGACCACCTCGATGTGCTCGCCCACGAGCCGCCCGATCATGCCCGCGGCCTCGCGGATCACGCGCACCGGTTCGATCAGCTGCGGCATGATCGTCTTGCGCCGTCCGAACATCAGCAGCTGGCGGGTCAGGTCGGTGGCGCGGGTCACCGCACGCAGCACCTCTGCCATGTCCGACCGCGCGACCGTCCCCTCCGGCAGCTCGTCCAGCACGTACTCCCCGTAGGCTCGCATGGCCGCCAGCAGGTTGTTGAAGTCGTGGGCAATCCCGGCCGCGAGCTGGCCGAGGGCCTCCAGGCGCCCTGCCTGCATCACTCGCGCCTCGGCGACCCGTGTCTCCGTGGTGTCCCGGCCCATGATCGCGAACCCGTCCTCGAACGGGAAGACGGAGATGTCCGTCCAGCGCTCGCCCTGGTCGTCAGCCACGTGCAGCTCGTGGTGGAACGGCCTCCTCGTCCGGTGGCACTCGCGCAGCGGCTCCAGCAGGCTCTCCTCCTGGCCCAGGTCGCGGCAGATGCGGAGGCCGGCGACGTCCCCGGACTCCCGCCCACGCAGGTACTCCTCGCGGGCCATCCGGTTGAGCGCCAGGCACTCGGCGTCCACAAGCTCACCCTGCTCGTCCAGCACCGGCCGGAAGAGGCCGATGGACTCCGGGTTCTCCTCGAACACCGCGCGGAACTGCTCGCTCGCCGCGTGGGAGCGGGAGATGTCCGTGATCACGCCCCAGGCACCGCCGTCCGGGTTGCCGCCCAGGCGCCGGCCCCGGTCGGACACCCAGATCCAGCGGCCGTCCGCGTGGCGCATGCGGTAGACGATGTCCCAGCTCGCGTCGGGCCCCTGGTGGGTGCCATGGAAGACCGGCAGGTCGTCAGGATGGATCAGGTTGATCCAGGTGTCATACGGCGCCACCTCCTCGGGCGTGCGCCCCAGGATCCGCTCCGCCTGGCGGCTGATGAACGGCACCCGCTCGCCCGGGCCACGGTAGGAGATGATCCCGTCCACGCCGTCGATGATGACCCGCAGACGCGCCTCGCCGGCCGCCCTGGCCAGGGCATGCTCGTGCTCGGCGGTGATGTCGCGGCCCACCTGGATCACGTGCTCGCCGAAGGCGGAGACCGTGAACTCGATGATGTGGGGGCCGTCCGGCGCGGTGATCTCCTGCCTGTCCCGCGCCTCGCCACCATGCCGCACCACCTGCTCGTACATGGGCAGCAG
>CAIYZX010000756.1 GCA_903930745.1 uncultured Chloroflexota bacterium
CGAAGGCCAACCTGGACGAAGTTGCTGCCCTTGACCGCGCCGCTCTCGATGAGCCTGCGCATCGGCGTCCCGTGGCCGGCCAGCACGCCCCAGGTGTCCGTGGCGGTGTCCGCGTGGGCATCGAAGTGGATGATGCCGATGGAGCCCGGGCGCCGGACCTCCGCCACGGCCGTGGCGGACGGCCAGGTGATGGAGTGGTCGCCGCCCAGCACGATCGGGATGGCGCCCGTGGAGGCCACCTCGAGGACCTTGCGGTAGATGAACGCGTGGCCGCGGTCGATCCAGGCCGGGACGATGTTCGCGTCGCCCGCGTCCACCACGTCCAGGATCTCGAAGGGCTCGTTGCCCAGCTGCAGGCTGTGGATGGAACCGGTGGTGTACTGGGCCTCGCGGATGGCGCGGGGGCCGAAGCGGGCACCGGGGCGATGGCTCACGGCGTCGTCGAAGGGGGCGCCAACGATCGCCACGTGCGGCCTGCGTGCCGCAAGCGCGGCGGCGTCCGCGATCCACGGCAGCTTCTGGAACGTGGGCAGGCCCACGTACATCGGCAGGTCGTAGTCGTCGTACGCCTCGAACGGCCGGTCCCAGCCGTTGCGGGCGGCGAAGCCCTGGTCGTCGTTCGAGTTGGGGCGCTCGGCCACGGGTGACACCTATCGGTGCGGGAGCACGCCGCCGGTTCGGGTCCGCCGCCCGGCGGGGCGCGCAGACCGGATCGTAGCGGGTGACGTCACCGTCGGCCGCGTCGGCCCCGCATCGTGGTGCGCGTCAGGACGCCGGGATCTCCAGCCGCAGGACGCAGATGTCAGAGCCCGGACCCTCGTAGTCCACGAACGCCGGCATCCCGAAGACCTTCGTGGTGCCCGGCCCCTCCTGGACCGTGAAGCCCAGGGCGGCGTGGAAGGCCAGCGACGGCCGGTTGCCGGGCCACGTGATCGCGGTCACCGACGTGACGCCGCGGGCCCGCACGTCCTCGATGAACGCCTCGTACAGCCGGCGTCCAAGCCCGCGGCGGCGCAGGTTGGGGTTGGTGGCCACCATGTGGATGTACGCCCGCGTGGGATGGTCCGGGCTGACGAACCCCACGAGGAAGCCCGCCAGCCGGCCGTCCGCCGCCTCCGCCACCCAGGAGGTGCCGGTGAAGTGCTGCAGCCAGAGGCGCGGCAGGAGATGGTGGAGCGAGCGACCGCCCCACCAGTCGTCCACCACGGGCAGGATCCGGGCGTGGTCCGACTCCTTCGGACGGCGCAGCCCGATCTCGTCCGTCACGCGGAGGCCTTCCCGCCGCGGAACTCGCTCCAGGCCGCGTCCTTCGTGGCCGGGTCCAGCAGGACGTCCAGCGCCGTCTGGGCGACCAGCGTGGCCGCGAGCAGCACCACCTCGTCCGCGAGCGGGCGCGCGGCGGCGTCGCGGAACTCGATGCTGTGGCCCGGCGTGGGCATCTCCGTGATCGAGAGGCTGGGATGGATCGCCGGCACGTGCCAGCTCACGTTGGCCATGTCCGTGGAGCCGGACGTCTCGTCCGTGGGGTTGTCGCCGATGCCGTACACGGCCGCGTTCGCGTTCCAGCGGTCCGCGAGCACGTGGTTGTGCTTCATCGTGCTGGCGTAGCCGGAGTACTCCACCTCCACCTCAACGCCCGCGGCCTTGGCGGCGGCCTCGCAGAGCTCGGTGAAGCGGGGCTTCATCACGTCGTCGTAGAACGCCTGGTCCGCGCTGCGGATCATGAACCACGCCCGGGTTCGGTCCGGGATGATGTTCGCCGCGGTGCCACCCTCCTGGATGATCCCGTGGACGCGGCAGTGCGTGGGCAGCTGCTGGCGCCAGAGGCCCACGGACACGAAGAGCGCGATCATCGCGTCGAGGGCGTTCCGGCCGGACCAGGGATCCGTGGCGGCGTGGCTCTGGAGGCCCTTGAAGACGATCGTCACGTCTTCCGACGCCAGCGGGTTGATCTCCACGTGGTCGCGATCGCCCGGGTGGAAGAGCAGCGCGGCGTCCAGGTCCGCGAAGAGGCCATCCCCGATCATGATCTCCTTGCCGCTCCCCCGCTCCTCGGCCGGGGTGCCCAGGAAGACCACCTCGCCCGCCCACTGGTCGCGGATGGAGGACAGGGCGATCGCCGCGCCAACGCCGGACGCCGCCATGGTGTTGTGGCCGCAGCCGTGGCCCAGGCCCGGCAGCGCGTCGTATTCCGCGAGGACACCGATGCGCGGCCCGTTGGGGCCCTTGCCGCCGGTGAGCCGGCCGCGAACGGCGGTGGGCAGCGTGCCCACGGGCGCCTCCACGGCGTACCCGTGGCGCGCGATGGCCTCGGCGACCCAGGCCGCCGCCTTGACCTCCTCGAACGCGGGCTCCGGGTTCGCGTGGATGTTGTGGCTCAGCTCCAGGATCTCCGCACGGGCGGCCTCAACGGCGGCGGCGGCCGCGGCCTTGACGTCTGCGAAGGGGCCGGCGGCGGCGTTCTCGGTGAGACGGGTCATCTGGGGCTCCTAGCTCTGGCGCTCTGCGGAGAGGGTGATCTCCGCCACGAGGAAGATGGCGGCGAGGAACAGGACGATGGGCGGCTGGAAGGCGTCCACGAGTCGGAGCACCACCAGCACGGTGCAGAAGAGGCCGATCCATGCGCCCCGGCGGCCCGCCCGTGTCCAGTCTCCCTGGTAGGCGATCCGCCGGTGGCGGGCGAAGACGAGGAGCCAGGCGAGCGGCGCGCACGTGACCGCGACGGCGAGGCCGATGAGGATGGCCCCAACGTAGCCGGTCATGGTGTCCGCGTCCGGGCTGCGGGTGGTGACGAGGATGGCGACCAGCAGCCACGCGACCAGGGCGGCGCCCAGGAGCGCGAGACTGGCGAGACGGTCGCGGATCTCCATCGCGATCGAGTCTACCGACCCGCAGGGGGCTCCACCGCGTCGATGGCGTCGATGGCGGCCGCGAGGGCGCCGAGGCTCCCGATCTCCGCGCAGGCCTCCACCCTGGTGTCGCGCTCGCTCCCCGGCAGCGGCGAGTCCTCCGGGCGGACCGAGAGCCACGCCGCGTGCCAGCCCACGGACCGTGCCCCCACGATGTCCGCGGCCCAGTCGTCGCCGACGTGGCAGATCCGGTCCGGCTCCAGGCCGCCCAGGGCCTCGCGCGCGGCCTCGAAGATGGCCGGGTGGGGCTTGATGGTCCCCACGCGCTGGCTCACCACCACCGCCGAGAGGTACGGCAGCCAGCCCTGCGCCTCCGCGTACCGGTCGATGGTCACCGCGAGCGGCCAGTTGGACAGGATCGCGAGGCGGTAGCGGGCGGCGAGGTCGCGCAGGACCTCCGTCGCTGCAGGATCCGCCGGCAGCGCCTCCACGAACGCGTGCGAGTAGACGTCCACGGCGTGGGCCACCTCGCCCGGGTCGCTCCACCGGGCCGCCGCCTCGTCGTCCCACGGCATCTCGGCCGGCGGCGGCACCATCCCGCGCAGCCTCGCGAGGATCCGCACCACGCGCTGGGCCAGGTCAACCTCGCGGAACTGGGGCACCTCCTCGCGGAACTGCCGCTCGCGCTCCTCGTGCCAGGCCTCCAGGACATCCTCCACGGCGAACGGCCCGAACCGCGTCGCCATCTCGCGCGCCGTCACCTTCACGACGCCCCGCAGGCCCGTCGCGTCCACCGGCACCAGCGTGTTGCCGAAGTCCAGGGTCACCGCCTCGATCGTCATGCGCCCTCCGCTGCACCCGGCTCTGCTGCGGCCCGGGCGGCCTCGATCGTCTCCAGCTCCGCGGCCAGGCGGCGCCGCGCAATCGCGACCGCCTCCGTGTTCCGGTCACCCAGCACCCACCGCCGGCCCAGCCGCGCGGCGGCCACCCCGGTGGTCCCGGAGCCAGCGTACGGGTCCAGGATGAGATCGCCGGGGAGACTGGACGCCGCCACGATGCGCTCCAGGAGCCGGATGGGCTTCTGCGTCGGGTACCCGGTCCGCTCCTTCGACGCGGGCGGCACGATCGTCATCCACCAGACGTCGGTGGGCAGCTTGCCGCGCGCCGCCTTCTCCGGGCCCACGAGGTCCGGCGCGAGGTACGGGATCCGGTCGATGGCCTCACGCACGAACCGCCAGGTCTCGCCCTTGGCGTACCAGAGGATCGTGTCGTGCTTCTTCGGCCAGCGGTCTGGGCTGCGGCCGCCATAGTCGTACGCCCAGATCAGCTCGTTGAGGAACCGCTCCGGGCCGAAGATCTCGTCCAGCATCAGCCGGACGTGGTGCGAGGTGCGCCAGTCCACGTGCAGGTAGAGCGAGCCGTGCGGCGCCAGCACGCGGTGGATCTCGCGGACCCGCAGTTCCAGGGCGTCCAGGTGCTCGTCCAGCGGCGTGGTGTCCGCATAGGCGTGGTCGCTGACGACTTCGAAGCGGTACTGGCGGCCGGCGAACCCCGGGCGCACCCGCTCCCCCTCCCCGGTCCGGATCCGCTCCAGGCGGCGCACCCGTCCCGTGGCGAACGGCGGGTCCGCGTAGGCCAGGTCCACGCAGCCGTCCGGCAGCGCCGCGAGGAGGTCCAGGTTGTCCGCCTCCACGATGGTGCCCTGCCCCTTACCTGTCACCACAGCACCGACGGCCTCGAGGTCCGCGGGCGCCAGACGACCGCCGGGAGCGGAGCGCGAGGTCACCGGCTCACCGCGCTGGACGGGCAGATCTCGCGGAAGGCGCAGTAGGAGCAGGCCATGTAGTCCGGCGTGGCCACGTAGTTCCGTGCCCGCATCCCGGCGGCGGCGGTCCGGATCTGCTCGCGGGCCTTCTCGATGCGCTTGGCGTCCACGGGCGCTGAGCCCACCAGGCCCGAATCCAGGAAGTGCAGCGCCACCGTGTCCGGCAGCCGTCCCGTCATCGCCTCGTAGGCCATCGCATAGATGGTCAGCTGGAGGCTGTTCTTCGCGCGCTCCTTCGCCTTGGCGGGGTCTCGCACGTCCGATGACTTGTAGTCCGTGATGACCACGCGCTCCGCGGCCTCGAAGAGCGTGGGCTCCACAACGTCCGCGCCACCCTTCGGGTCGCGTGCCTCCGCCGGCCGCAGGACCGCGTCGGACCCGGCGGGGATGATGTCCACCCGGTCGTACCGGCCGCGGACCCGGTCGCCGTCCAGCATGAACGAGAAGTCCCGCTCCACGAAGGCCGGCACCACGGCCCCGGGCTCAAGCTGCTCGGCGCGGAAGCGGCACAGGGCGTCATGACCCGCGGCCAGGCGCGCCTCCTCGTGCTCGCGCGAGAGAAACCCCTCGGACTGCCAGGCGGCATCGAAGACCGCGAGCAGCGCCTCCTCGGACATCACCTCGCGGCGCGCCTGGCGCCGGTGGAACTCCGAGACCGCGGCGTGGAGGGCGGACCCATAGATGATCGAGTGGTGGGGCGCGATGGGCACCCGCAGGAGGTGCTGGTACTTGTACTTCTGCGGGCAGGTCAGGTAGTCGTCGATGGCGTAGAAGCTGAGCGTGAGCGGCTCGTCATCGCGGGCGCGCGGCGCCACGGCGGAGGCCGCCACGCGCTCGTTCGCGGCCAGCCGCTCCAACGCGGATGCGGTCTTGGCACCCTTGCCCGCCACCCCCTCCGCGAGCGGCAGGTCCAGCGCCTCCAGCACGAACGGCGACACCTTCCGCGCCCGCTGCCCGCCGTAGTCCGCGGCGTGGGTCAGGAGCAGCTCGTCGCGCGCCCGCGTCATGCCCACGTAGAAGAGCCGGCGCTCCTCCTGGGTCTGGTAGTCGCCCTCCGGGAGCGTCTCGTTGACCAGCTCCACCGGCAGTGAGAGGGGCTCGCGGCGCCCGATGGCCGGGAACCGCCCGGCAACGAGGCCCGGCAGGTAGACCACCGGGAACTCCAGCCCCTTCGCCTTGTGGACGGTCATCACCGCCACGGCGTCCGCGTCCGGGTCGATGTCCGCGGTGGCCGGGTCATCCCCGGCCGCGATGAGCGTCTGCAGGTGACGGGCAACGAAGACCGCCCGGTCGTCCACGAGGAGCGCGGACTGGGCCCGGATGATGTCGAAGAAGCGTGCGATGTTCGAGAGCGCCTCCTCCGCCGCCGTGGTCTCGGCTGCCGCCAGGCGCTTGAGCCAGCCGGAGCCGCGCAGGAATGCGTACATGACCTCGCCCGCCGGCCGCTCGGTGGCGAGCTGGACATACGTGCGCAGGTCCGCGACCAGGCGGGCGGCCGCCTTGCGGGTCTCCGGGTGCACGCGCAGGATGCCGGGCTGGCGCCCCAGCTCGTCCAGGATCTCGAAGATGGACCGGTTCCGGCGGCGCGCCATGTTGACCACGCCCACGAGATCCTCGCCCGCGAGCGCGTACAGCTCTGACGCGGCCAGCGCGTAGACGTCCACGGACGAGCCCAGGTCAGCGATGGCCCGCAGGAACGCCAGCAGCAGCCGGACCTCCGGGCGGGCGTACAGGCCGGACGTCCCGGAGAACCGCCACGGGATCCCTTCGAGGTTCAGCGAGCGGAGCACGGGGTCCGCTGCGGCATTGGAGCGGACCAGGATGGCCACGTCACGTGCGTGCGCGCCCTCGCGGATCCGGCGGGCGATGTCCGCGGCGATCCAGTCCGCCTCCTCGTGCCCGGTGGCGAACGCCTCGTGGCGGACGGGCGCCGCCGCCTTGGACCCGCGCGCGGCCACCAGCTTCTTGTTGATGCCCGCGCGGACCTCCAGGCGGTCCGGGTCGTTGTGGCGGACCAGCCGGTACGACGCGTCCAGGATGGGTCCGCGGGACCGGTAGTTGCGCCGCAGGACCACCACCTTCGCCTTGCGGTAGTGCTGCTGGAACTCCAGGATGTTGCTGATGGCGGCGCCGCGGAACTTGTAGATGGACTGGTCGTCGTCGCCCACCACGGTCACGTTGCGGTGGTGCTGGGCCACCACGGCGACCAGCTCCGCCTGCGCGCGATTCGTGTCCTGGAACTCGTCCACCAGCACGTGCTTGAACCGCCGCTGGATCTTCGCCCGGGCGGCCGGCGATTCGCGCAGCAGCCGGAGGGCCAGGGACACCTGGTCACCGAAGTCCACGGCCCCGTTCTCGGAGAGCAGACGCTGGTACGTGGCGTACGCGCGTCCCAGCTCCGCCACGCGGCGCGCCTCCTGAGCCAGCGCCTGCGCCGCATCCCGCGCCTCGGGCGTGGCCTTCGCGCCGGCCTTCGCCAGCTCCTGCGCCGCCGCCTCGGCCGCCACGGCCAAGCGATCCCCGTGCGCTGCGAAGGCCTCTGGCGAGACGTCCTCGTCCTTCGCGCGCGAGAAGAGCGTGGCGAGGGCATCCAGGAACCTGGTGGGGTCGCCCAGCGGCCGGTACTCGTCCAGCCCCAGCTCGAAGAGATGCTCGCGCAGGAAGACCACGGTCTCCGGCCGCGAGAGGACCCGCAGGTCGGACGGCAGGCCAAGCTCCAGCGCG
>CAIYZX010000757.1 GCA_903930745.1 uncultured Chloroflexota bacterium
GCCGCGGGAGGCCGCCCGCGTTGAGCGGTATCTCGCAGCGGGCCACCTTGACGGTGCCGTCCTCGTGGGACCGCACGGCAACCCGCCGCTGGTCCGCCGGCTGCACGCGCACGGCGTGCCGATGGTGATGTCCGGCCGCGCCCAGGGCGTCGCGGTGAGCTACGTGGACTCCGACAACCGGGGTGGCGCCCGTCTCGCGGTGGCGCATCTCGCCGCACGCGGCCGCCGGCGGATCGCCACGATCCACGGCAGCCTGGACCTCTCGTCCGGCGCAGACCGCCTGGCGGGCTACCGGGACGGTCTCTGCGATGCAGGGATCGAAGAGGATCACCGCCTGGTGGTGGACGGCGACTTCGACGCCGTCACCGCGGGCACGGCGATGCAGGCGCTGCTGGCCCGCTGCCCGGACGTGGACGCGGTCTTCGCCGCATCGGACTCCATGGCCGCCGCCGCCGTCCGGGTGCTCCTGGACGCCGGGCGCCGGATCCCCGAGGACGTGGCGGTGGTGGGCTTCGATGACACGCCGCTCGCAACCTCCACCCGCCCCGCGCTGTCCACCGTGCGCCAGCCCATCTCGGCGATGGGCCGCGAGATCATCCACCTCCTGCTGCGCCGCATCGCCAACCCCGCCGATGCGCCCAGCCAGGTCGTCTTCGCAACCGAGCTGGTGGTCCGGGAATCCAGCGGAGGCCCGGGTGCGTGAGCGACCCGGGCGCCGGGCGCCGGTCCTGCTGCTCGCCCTCGTCCTCGTGAGCGGCAGCGGTTGCGGCGCATCGGGCGGCCAGCCCACCTCAACCGCAACCGGCCCCGCCCCAACGGCCTCCGCGCTCGCCCCCAGCCCATCCTTGTCCACCCCCTCCACCACGACGGCCCCGATGTCCACCCCAACTCCCCAGCCGCCCCAGACGCCCCAGCCCACCACCACGCCCGAGCCCACCACCACGCCCGAGCCCAAGTGGGAGCTCGCCTGGTCCGACGAGTTCAACGGACCCGCAGGCTCGCTCCCGGACCCTGAGACCTGGACGTACGAGCTGGGGGACGGAACGGCCGCCGGCAATCCCGGCTGGGGCAACCAGGAGCGCGAGTGGTACACCGCGGACCCTGCGAACGTCTCGGTTGACGGGAAGGGCCGCCTGCAGATCACCGTCCGTCCCTCGGACGGCGCCACCACGTGCTGGTACGGACCCTGCGAGTACACCTCCGCGCGGATCCTGACCCGCGACCTGCGCACGTTCCAGTACGGGCGCATCGAGGTCCGGCTCCACCAGCCCGCCGGCTGGGGCATCTGGCCCGCGGTGTGGCTCCTCGGCACGAACATCGGCGAGGTGGGCTGGCCCAGTTGCGGCGAGATCGACGTCATGGAGTACATGGGCCGTCGTCCGGACGAGTTCCTGGGCACCATCCACGGACCCGGCTACTCCGGGTCGTCCGGCAAGACCGCCACGCTTGTCCCGGAGTCGTCGCCCGCCAAGGGCTTCCACACGTACACGGTGGACTGGGAGCCCGGCGCGCTCACCTGGTACTACGACGGTGTCCAGTACCACCACGTGACCCGCGAGGACGTGGCGCCGAACGAGTGGGTGTTCGACGCACCCTTCTTCATGGTCCTCAACGTGGCGATGGGTGGCACGCTGGGCGGGCTGATTGACCCGTCCATCGAGCTGCCCCAGTCCATGACCGTGGACTACGTCCGCGTCTACCGGCGGGTGGGCCAGTGACCGTCGCCAGCCCACGGGTTTCGGGCGGGGAACGGGCGTGCTCGGAGCACGCGGTCGTGGACGGGATCCCGTGCACGGTGATCCGGGACGTGGACCGCATGGACCCGTTCATGGTCAACGTGGTCAGCGACGGCGACCTCTGGCTCTTCGCCGGCTCCAACGGGCCGTGCACCGCCGGGCGCCGCCACCAGGATCTCGCGATCTTCCCCTACGAGACGGTGGACCGCCTGCTCGCCCGGCCCGGCGCCAACGGTCCCCTCACCGTGATCCGCGCGGTGCGTGGCCACCGCGAGGATGTCTGGGAGCCGTGGGCCGAGCCGATCCGCGGCGGCGGCGTCCGCCGGTCCTTCGCCAAGGCGGTCACGTCCTGCGCGGTGGTCTACGAGGAGGTCAACGAGGACCTCGGCCTCACGTTGCGTTCCACGCTGACCGCAACGGACGAGCTTGGCCTGGTCCGCGAGTGCGTGCTTGAGAACACGGGCACGTCCGCCGTTGGTGTCCGCTACCTGGACGGGTGGAACCGGATCATCCCGCCCGGTGTCACGAGCGACCTCTTCGCCCGGTTCTCCTACCTCGCCGTCGCGTACATGCGCCACGAGCGGGTGCCGGACACGGACCTCGCGCTCTTCACGCTGAAC
>CAIYZX010000758.1 GCA_903930745.1 uncultured Chloroflexota bacterium
AACCCTTGTCGACCAGGGTGATGGCCACCTCGTCGCCCAGCTGCTCGCGGAGGCGGGCGCAGGTCTCAAGGCCACCAAAGCCTGCACCAAGGACGAGGACGCTTGTGGTCATCGGGGGACGCTCCCTGTATGCGGATGGAGCCTCCACGGTACCGGGGCACCGCGCGTCACGTCACGTGGCGGCCACCCTGCAGGGTGCCGAAGGGGCCACACGGGTCCACGTGACGGGACAGGCGACCCTCCAACATCTCAGTCAGGCGTGAGATGTTTGCACCACAGCGCCTCGGCCGAAGCATCGGGGCACGTCTGAGGAGTTCAATGCGCACCGAGCTGATCGTGGTGGGGGAGCCGCGGATGGACCTGCCCGCGCCGGACGTGGAGGCGGCGACCGCCGTGGCGGCCCTCCTCGCGGACCGGACACGCGCCTCCATCCTGCGCATGCTCGCGGACGGCCCGCACTGCGTCTGCGAGATGGCAGCCGCGCTGGGCGAGCGCGAGAACAACGTCTCCAACCACCTCGCCCGCCTTCGCGATGCCGGCCTGGTGACGGCCGTCCGCCACGAGGCGAACGCGCGCTACCTCTACTACCGCCGCGATGACGCCGCCCTGGCCGCCGCACGCACCGCCCTTGACGAGGTTCTGCGATGACCACCGCTGCCCTCCACCGGCCGCACCTGCCCACGTGGGCCCTGGTGCTGGCCGGGTCGCTCGCCTGGCTGGTGGCCTGGCTCGTCCACATGCCGCTCGCCGCGTGGCTCGTCCGCGACGTGCTGGCGATGCCCGTTGGCGACCAGCTGGGCGACGCCCTGGAGTTCTTCCTTGGCGACACGCCCAAGGTGCTGCTCCTCCTGGCGGGTGTGGTGACGCTGGTCTCGTTCCTGCGGTCCTTCGTGTCCCCGGCACGGGTCCGGGCCGCGCTCGCCGGCCGCAACGCCGTGGCCGGCACGGCCGCCGCCGCGGGATTCGGGATCATCACGCCGTTCTGCTCGTGCTCGGCGGTGCCGCTCTTCATCGGCTTCGTGGAGGCCGGCGTGCCGCTGGGCGTGACGTTCGCGTTCCTCGTGTCCAGCCCCATGGTCAACGAGGTGGCGCTCGCGCTCCTGTGGGGCCTGTTCGGTCCCGCCGTCGCCCTGGGCTACATGGTCGCGGGACTCGCGGTCGCCATCGTGGCAGGCCTGGTCATCGGCCGGCTTGGCCTGGAGCGCTACGTGGAGGACTACGTGTGGACGATCCGCACGGGTGCCGCGCCCATCGCCTTCCGGCCCACGCTGGACGACCGGATCCGTGACGCATGGCGGGCCACCACCGAGATCATCGCGCGGCTGTGGCCGTGGATGACCGGCGGCATCGCCATCGGGGCATTCATCCACGGGTTCGTGCCCACGGAGCTGGTCGCCGGCATCGGCAGCCCGTCCAACCCGCTGGCCGTCCCCGCGCTCGTGGCGCTGGGCGTGCCGCTCTACAGCAACGCGGCCGGGACCATCCCCATCGTGGAGGCGCTCATCGGCAAGGGCCTCCCGCTGGGCTCCGCCCTCGCGTTCATGATGGCCATCACCGCCCTCTCCGTCCCGGAGCTGGTGATCCTGCGCCGCGTGATGAAGCCCCGCCTGCTCGCCGTCTTCGTGGGCGTGGTCGCGGCGGGCATCGTCGCCATCGGCTACCTGTTCAACGCCCTCGTCCCCCAGCTGCCGGCCTGACCGGCCCTCCCCCAGAACGCACCCCACAACCGGACCCGAAAGGACACCCTCGCATGAAGGACATCAAGGTGCTTGGCCACGGCTGCGCCAACTGCAACCGCCTGGAGGCGAACGCCCGCGAGGCGCTGGCGAAGACCGGCGTCCCGGGCGAGATCACCCACGTGACCGATGACGCCGGGATCATGGCGTACGGGATCCTGTCCACGCCGGGCCTCGTGATCGACGGCCAGGTTGCCAGCTACGGCCGCGTGCCCTCGGCGGACGAGATCGCACGCTGGCTCATCGGCTAGGGCGCCGCGCGGCCGCGCGGGCACGTGACCCCTTGACGTTGCCGCCTCCCGGGAGATGATGGTGGGACTGCGTCGTCCCATCGTTCGCACCCACTGGAGGACACGACCCATGCGCCGGACCCTCGCGCTCCTTGCGGCCACAACCCTCCTCGTCGCCATGGGCGCCCCCGCGGCGCTGGCGGCCCCATCCCGCGGCCAGGCACCCGGTGCCAACGCCGCGGTCATCGCCCACTGGACGCCCGCGCGGATGGCGCAGGCCCAGTGGCGGGACCGCTCCCTGCCCATCGCCAACGCGAAGCCCGGCGGCGGCGGCTCGTCCGGTGCGGTGACCGGTGCATCCTGGACCAAGGGTGGCGCGGTGGTGAAGGGGACCGGCAAGGTCTACTTCGAGATGGGCGGCGGCGCCTGGATCTGCTCCGGCACGGTGATCACAGACGGCCGATCCGGCTATTCGGTCGTTCTTTCGGCCGGCCATTGCACGGTGGACGAGACCACGGGCGAGTTCGCCACGAACTGGATGTTCATCCCGTCCTTCGACACTGCGCCCACGTACACGTGCGCCAGCACCACGTATGGCTGCTGGACGGCGCTGTCCATCGTCACGCCCACCAAGTTCGCAACCGCGGGCGGCTTCACCACCACCGCAACGCTGAACGACTGGGGCTTCGCGGTGGTTGGCGCGGGTGATCGGGGCACACAGCTCGATGCCACCGTTGGCTCCTTCACGCTGACCGTTGGATCGGCGTCCAAGGGCGCCACGGCGTACGCCTTCGGCTACCCGGCGGGTGGCAAGTACCACGGCTCCGATCTCACGTACTGCGCCGGCGCGATCGTGGAGGATGCCAACGCCGGGAACCAGACCTGGGGCCTGGGCTGCGACATGACCGGCGGCTCGTCCGGCGGCCCGTGGTTCACCTCGTTCAACACCGCCACCGGGTCCGGCGTGGTCTCGTCGCTGAACTCGTACGGGTACTCCGGCAGCAAGTTCATGTACGGGCCGAAGTTCAACAGCGACACCTCCGCGACGTTCGCGGCGGCCAACACGTCCACCGGCGGGAACAAGCTCGTCCCCTGACGGTTCGGCATCGGGTTCGGCCACGGCTCCGGCCACGGCGGCCGGCCAAACTGCGGGCTATGCCGGGCGCCCCTGAGGACCTATCCTTCGGGGCGCCCCCACACGTGTGCCCGCACCTGAGCCTGTCCGGCTCCCGGAGATCGCCCCGCCATGCGCTTCATCAACGGCGTCGTCCCGCCGTACGACCTCACGTACGCGGACGTCTTCATGGTCCCCAGCCTGTCCGAGGTCTCCTCGCGCCAGGGCGTTGACCTCACGACGCCCGATGGCCTGGGCACCACCATCCCGGTGGTGGTGGCGAACATGACCGCGGTCGCCGGCCGGCGCATGGCCGAGACCGTGGCCCGGCGCGGTGGCCTCACCGTGCTGCCGCAGGACATCCCGCTGGACGTCATCGCCGCGAACCTGCGGTACCAGAAGACGCGGCACCCCGTCTTCGAGACCGCGATCACGCTGGGTCCCACGGAGACCGTTGGCGCGGCCCTGAACCTGATCCACAAGCGGGCCCACGGCGTGCTGATCGTGGTGGACGACGAGCAGCGGCCCATCGGCGTCTTCGCCGAGCGTGACGCGGTGGGCTTCGACCGCTTCACGCAGCTCCAGAACGTGATGAGCCGGGACCTCGTCCTGGTCCGCTCCTCCATGGGTCTCGAGGAGATATTCAACCAGCTCAACGACCACCGCCTGCACGCGGCGCCGGTGGTGGACGGCGATGGGCGCCTGGTGGGCGTGGTCACGCGCCGTGGCGCGCTGCGCTCCACGATCTACAAGCCGGCCCTCAACGCGCGCGGCGAGCTCATGAGCGCCGTGGCGGTGGGCATCTCCGCGAGCTCCGGCGAGCGGGCGCGGGCCCTCGTGGAGATGGGCGTGGACGTGGTCGTGGTGGACACGGCGCACGGGCACCAGGGGCGGATGCTCAAGTCCATCGAGGCCGTGCGGCGGGTGGTGGGCTCGCTGCCGGTGGTCGCCGGGAACGTC
>CAIYZX010000759.1 GCA_903930745.1 uncultured Chloroflexota bacterium
CGCCGCAGATCGGCCGTCCGTGGTCACCCTGGGTGACCTCGTGGTTGACGTGGTCATCGTCCCGGACCGCGCCCTTGAACGGGGCACGGACGTCACCGGGCGCGTGATGCTGCGCCAGGGCGGGTCCGCCACCAACACCGCCCGCTGGCTGGGGCGCCTGGGCGTGCGGACGTCGCTCGTGTGCGCCATCGGGTTCGATGCGCCGGGCCGGGCCCTCGTGGCCGCCGTGGCGTCCGATGGCGTGACCGTCCGCGCCGTGCGGTACGCGGGAGCGCGCACGGGTCGCATCGGCGTGCTCGTGGAGCCCGGAGGCGAGCGCTCGTTCATCACGGAGCGCGGCGCCGCGCTGCGCCTGCGGCCCGACGACCTGAAGGCCGAGTGGTTCGCAGGCTATGACCTGCTGCACCTGCCCGCGTACTCGCTGCTGGACCAGCCGCTGGGTGACAGCGGGATGGCCGCGTCCAAGCTGGCCCACGCCGCGGGGGCGCTGGTGTCCGTTGACCTCTCCTCGTCCGCACCGCTGCTGGCGAATGGCCGGCGGGCCGCGATGTCACTGGTCCGCGAGGCGGCCCCGGACCTGCTCTTCGCCACCCGGGACGAGGCGAAGGCGCTCCTTGGCGCCAAGGACGAGTCGCGCCTGCTGGATCTCGCGCCCATCGCCGTGGTGAAGCGGGGCCGCAAGGGCGCCACCATCCATCTCCGCGACGGCGCGTCCGCCCTGCGGTTCGAGGTGGCCACCACGCCCGTCAAGGCCGCGGACACCACGGGCGCCGGCGACTCCTTCGATGCCGGGTTCCTCGCGGGCTGGCTGGAGGCCAGGAAGCGCGGCGTGGCGCCGGCGGCCGCGCTCCAGCGGGGTGCCGTGCTGGGCAACCGGACGGCGCTGCGGCAGATCGGCAGCACGCCCGTGGAGCTCGCGCTGGGCTGACGCCTCGGGCGGGTGATGGCGCCCGGACGCCTCAGGGAGCCCGCGGGCGTCAGGCGCGCAGGAAGCGGTCGAACCAGTCCAGCATCCGGGTCATCCGGTCAATCCGCCGGTCGATGCGGCCGGTCGCCTGGATCCCGTGGAACTCGTCGGGGTAGACCACGTACTCCACCTCGCGGCGCAGCCAGCGCAGGGCGCTGAAGAGCTGCTCGTTGTCGCTGGTGGGGCAGCGCCGGTCCGCCTCCGCCTGGAGCATCAGCAGCGGCGTGTGGATGGACGCCACGTGGCGCAGCGGCGACTGGCGCCAGAGCTTCTCAACGCCGTCCGGCGTGGTGGGATCGCCAAGGTGCGAGGACCGGCAATACTCCGGCCCGGAGTCCGAATGCGCCCACGCGCTCACCTGGTTGGACACGCCGTTCTCGCTGACCGCGGCGCGGAACCGGTCCGACGTCCCCACCAGCCAGTTCACCATGAAGCCGCCGTACGAGAGGCCCAGCGCGCCCAGCCGCGTCTCGTCCGCCAGCCCAAGACCGATGACGTGGTCCAGCGCCGCGTGCACGTCGTCCGCGTCCACCTCGCCCCAGTGGCCCAGCTGCGGGGTGATCCACTCGGCGCCGTACGAGGCGGAACCGCGGATGTTCGGCAGCACCACGCGGTAGCCGCGGGCGCAGAGCAGGACCACCTCGAGGGCCGGTGCGGGCGCCCAGGCGCCCAGTGGACCGCCGTGCACGTCCACCACCGTGGGCAGGGCCGCGTCCGGGGCGGCGTCCGCGGGCGAGGCGATCCACGTCTCGATGGGGCCGCCGGGTCCGGGCGCCTCCACGCGGCGCATGACGGGCCAGGCGAGGGTGTCGATCCAGGCGGCACCAAGCTGCGTGACCGGCGCCAGCCGCCCGTCGGTGACCAGGCACAGCTCCGGGGGACGGGCGCCCACCGTTGCGGTCACGGTCATCCGGCCGCCGCCCAGCGCCAGGGTGTGCGCGAGATCGTCGCCGTTGGCCAGCCTCAAGGGGTCACCCGTGGGCCGGCCGGTCGTGAGATCCACGGGGAAGCGCCACGGGTGCGTGCGCCCGCGATCCGTGACGAGCGCCACCACGCCGTTGCCGTCCCACGCGGGGCCCGGGTGCTGCTCGCCCTGCCAGCCGGTGAGGTCCGTGTCCGCCCAGCTGCCCACGGGGCGGTCCAGGTCCGGGGCCAGCGCGATGGCCGGGGCGGATCCATCGGCGGGACCGCAGAAGAGGGACGGCGAGATGTCGTCGAAGTAGTCCGGGTCGTCCACGCCCACCACGGCCAGCCATCGGCCGTCCGGGGAGTAGGCGGGCCGGGAGCACGGGCCACTGAGCGCGAGGATCTCGCGGGGCGCGGCAGGGGCAGCAGGGGCGCTACTGGCGTCCGAACCCGCCGCAGGCACGGCCGCCTCGAAGATGGAGGTCCGGGGCCGGAGATCCGCGTCCGGCCGGGGATCCGCCGCGAACGCCAGGGCCAGCCCGTCCGGCCGCCAGCAGATGCCGGACACGCCGCTCGCGACGTCCGTGACGCGCACCGGCGTCGCCCCGTCCGCGGCCGCCACCACGAACGCCTGGCTCCGCCGGTCTAGGTACCCCTGGTAGTCCCAGCGGAAGTCCAGCGTGGTGATCCGGCGCGCCCGAGGTGTCTTCGCGTCCTTCGCCTCGGGCGTCCCGGGCTCCGGTGCCGGCCCAACGATCAGCCGCGGCGCGCCCGTCTCCGCCGTGAACGCGAGGCGCAGCCCATCCGGCGACCAGCAGACCTCGCCGGGTGCCAGGGGTGCCAGCGCAGGTCCGAACGTCTCGCCGCCCCGCACGTCCAGGATCCGCAGGGATGCCGGCGTGTCGTCGTCGCCCGGGATGGAGCGCACGAACGCGATGCGCGAGCCGTCCGGTGACACGCACGGACGCACGTCGCGGACGGTGCCGAACGTGAGCCGTCGCGGCTCGCCGCCGGACGGGGCCAGCGGCACGAGCCACAGGTGCGACACGTACTCGTCGCCCGCCACGGCGCGCCGGACCACCACGGCCCAACTGCCATCGGGCGCGATGTCGTGCTCCTCGAGCACCACCTGGTCGCGCAGGGTCTCTGGAGTGGGGAGGTGATGCCGGCCCGCGGAGTCGCACATGGCACGAAGGCTAGCCGGGCGCGGGCCGCATGGCATGCCCGTCCCGCCACGCGTGCCCCATGCGCCCACCCCACGGTGCGGGTGGCTCAAACGAGCATGCGACACGACACGGGGACCGGACGTACCCTTTGGGCCATGATCGATCCCGCCCGACTCGTCATCGCCCCCGAGGTCGCGGACGTCCTTGCCGCCGGCCGCCCCGTTGTCGCGCTCGAGTCCACGCTCATCAGCCACGGCCTGCCCTACCCGCAGAACGTGGAGGTGGCCACCGCGTCCGAGCTCGCCGTCCGCGAGGCCGGCGCCGTCCCCGCCACCGTGGCCATGAACGAGGGGAAGCTCCTCGTGGGCCTCTCCGGCGCGGAGCTGGAGGCGCTCGCCACCGCGCCGCGCGGCTCCGTGCGCAAGGTCAGCCGGCCCAACATGGGGCTCGCCATCGCCAGCGGGCGCTGGGGCGCCACCACCGTCGCCGCCACGATGATCGCGGCGGAGGCCGCAGGCATCAGGGTCTTCGCCACCGGCGGCATCGGCGGCGTCCACCGCGGCGCGCTGGGCGGCCAGCACCCCTCCTTCGACATCTCCGCGGACCTTGACGAGCTCGCCCGGACCCGCATCGCCGTGGTCTGCGCCGGCCCCAAGGCCATCCTGGACGTCCCGCTCACCCTGGAGTACCTGGAGACCCGCGGCGTCCCGGTCATCTCCATCGGCATCGACGAGATCCCGGGCTTCTACTCACGCCACTCCGGCATCCCGGCCCTGGGCCACGTCGCGGACGTCAAGGCGGCCGCGGATGTTGTGCGCGCCCACGCCGCGATGGGCATGAGCAGCGGCCTCGTCCTCTGCAACCCGGTCCCGGAGGCGGACGCGCTGCCGCTGGAGATCGCCCGTGGCGCCATCGCGCAGGCGCTGCGCGAGGCGGACATCGAAGGCGTCACCGGCGGCGACGTCACCCCGTGGCTCCTGGCCCGCGTGGCCGCGATCACCGGCGGGGCGTCCGTGAAGGCGAACATCGCGCTGATCGTGAACAACGCGCGCACGGCCGGGTACCTCGCCGCGGAGCTCGCCGCCCGCCACTGACCCACGGAGCGCCCGCTGGCGGGCCGGGCCCGCCGCCGGCCGCCCGCCGCGGACTGCCCCCCACGTTCGTCCGTCTTGTGGCAGCCCTGCCCAGAGACTAGACTCGGCCGCAGACGCCGATCCGGTGCTGCAAGCCCCGCAGTGCACGGCGCCACGCAAGGGGACGCGCGGATGCGGATCTACGACGGGAGCCCGCGGCAGGACTTCGAAGAGGTCTTCCGGTCCATCGGCGCGTTCCTCGACAGCCAGAACATGAAGGACGTCCTTCTCGTGGAGGTCCCGGACGGCTTCGTGGTGCAGGGCCTCGTCACGCAGCAGACGGACGCCAACACCTGGACCGACGTGGTGGCCACCGTGAGCAAGGAGACGTACTCCTTCCTCGATGACGACATCGCCAAGTTCATGGAGGAGTGCGTGGGCCGCCGGGGCACGGGTGCCATCGCCGCCATGAGCCCGGGCTACGAGCGGGCGATGCGGGTCCTGGGGCGCTGGATGGACACGCAGAAGCCGAAGGACGTCTTCATCCTCGAGCAGGGCGGCTCGTACGTCGTCCGCCTCCTGGTGGCGGGCCAGGCCGGTGTCAGTCACCTGCTCGCGGAGTTCACGCATGACGACATCGACCAGATGGTCGTCCAGGGACCCGCGTACCGCGCCAAGGTGATCGGCGCCTGATGACACCCACCCCCGCCGGGGGCACAATCGTCAATCCACCCCACAAGCGAAGGAGACCGATCCGATGAAGACGCTGCGAACCGTCGCCGTCGCACTCGGGGTCACCCTGGGCGCGCTGATCGTCATCCCCATGGTGGTGCTCGCCGGGCTGTTCGTCTGGCTCAAGCTCACCGAGGAGGACGACGAGGAGGCGCTCGAGCTCGAGCAGGAAG
>CAIYZX010000760.1 GCA_903930745.1 uncultured Chloroflexota bacterium
CCGGCAACACCTGCAGCGTCACGATGGCCACGCCGCGCACGGCATCCGTGACCACCGGGTACAACTCCCTCACCGTCACCGCCGGCGCGGGCGGCAGCGTCTCCAGCACGCCTGCCGGCATCTCCGGCTGCACGGGCACCTGCTCCGCCACCTTCCCGTACGGCACCGCGGTGACCCTGACCGCCACCCCCGCCACCGGCGGCCAGACCGCCTGGGGCGGTGCCTGCTCCGGCGCATCCGGCAACACCTGCAGCGTCACGCTGACCACGCCGAGCACGGTCTCGGCCTCGTTCACGATGCCGCTCACCGTCACCGCCGGCGCGGGCGGCACCGTCTCCAGCACGCCTGCCGGCATCTCCGGCTGCACGGGCACCTGCTCCGCCACCTTCCCGTACGGCACCGCGGTGACCCTGACCGCCACCCCTGCCACCGGTGGCCAGACCGCCTGGGGCGGTTGCTCCAGCGTTGCCGGCAACACCTGCAGCGTCACGCTGACCGCGGCACGCTCGGTCTCGGCCTCGTTCACGATGCCGCTCACCGTCACCGTCGGCGCGGCCCTTGGCGGCACCTTCACCAGCACGCCTGCCGGGATCTCCTGCACAGGCTCCGGTGGCGCCGGCTGCTCCGCCACCTTCCCCTACGGCACCACGGTCACCATCACGGCTGGGGCGATCGCCGGCACGACGGCTTGGAGTGGATGTGACAGCACGACCGTTACGGGGAGTTGCACGGTCGTGATGATCGCCACACGCCAACTCTACGCCGGCCCGGGCTACCTCCTCACCGTGGCATCCGGCGCGGGTGGCACCGTCTCCAGCAGCCCTGCTGGAGTCTCCTGCACGAGTGCCGGCGGTGCCGGCTGCTCGGCCAACTTCCTGGCCGGGGCCACCGTGACTCTCACCGCCGCATCTCCCACGGGGGCCAAGGTGACATGGAGCGGGTGTGCAACCGCGATCGACACCGTCTGTTCGGTGACGATGAGCGCAGCCCGGAGCGTCCTCGCATCCTTCTCGCACCGGCTCACCGTCACCGTGGCCGGCGGTGGCTCCGTCTCGACCTCGCCAGCCGGCATCACCGCGTGCACTGCGTCGACCGGCACCTGTGCTGCCGACTTCGCGTTCGGGTCATCGGTCACGCTCACGGCCACCCCGGCCTCCGGCTATGCCTTCAGCGGATGGGGCGGTGCCTGCGCCGGCACGGCGACGACGTGCACCGTGTCGATGGGCGCAGCAACGACGGCCAGCGCGACGTTCAAGACCGTGACGAGCCTCGTCTACACCGGCCCGACCACGGCCTTGAAGGGCGCCAGCATCACGCTGACTGCCAAGCTCACTGCTGGGTCACTGGCCGTCAGCGGGGCGACGGTCGTGTTTGGCTTCGCCGGCCGGACGTATACAGCCACGACGAGCATCCTGGGCATCGCATCGGTCCCGCTCACGGCGCCAAGGACGGCGGGCACCTATCCGGTGACGGTCACCTATGCCGGCACTGCGAGCTACATGCCGTCAAGCGCGAGCGGCAGCATCAAGATCTGACATCTCGGCCCGCACGAACCCGGCACACGTCCAGGCATGAGCGGACGGGTGCCGGGAGGCATCCGCGTGTTGGGCATGCCCGCGATCGTGGACCTGCACAGACTCCCGCGACGGGCCCGCGTTCACCCCTGCCCGCAGATCGGCACCACGCGTGTCGGGCCGGGCGACCCGGTGTGGCGGGACCTGTGCGACACTGGCGGCCCGTGATCGGCCGGGCCCCAGCGTCCCCGTAGAGGGCCGTTGAGGCACCCTCGGCTGGATCCGGCACCGGCAGCGGCCATGGGGGAGGGAACGAGCCCGGCACCGCACGCCACGTTCCACCGCCCCGCACGACGTCCACTCGAGCGCACCACCCGCCCATGTCCCGCAGCGTCAAGCTCAGACCCTGGCAGCACGCCGCGCTGGCCAGCTTCGCCGGCTCGCAATACCCGGACTTCCTCGCCGTCGCCACCCCGGGCGCCGGCAAGACGACGTTCGCGCTGGCAGCCCTGCGCACGGCGCTCGCCAAGCGCCCGGCCCGCGTGGTCATCGTGGCCCCCACGGCGCACCTCAAGGTCCAGTGGGCGCAGGCGGCGGCGAAGCTGGGCCTGCACCTGGATCCCGCCTGGTCGCCCGCGGACGGCGGCATGCCCGCGGACATGCACGGCGTGGTCACCAGCTACCAGCAGGTCTCCATGAGCGCCGCGGAGATCCGGCCCATCGCCAAGGGCGCGTACGTGGTCCTCGACGAGGTCCACCACGCCGGCGACGAGCAGGCCTGGGGCGACGCGGTCCGCCACGCCTTCGATGGGTCGGCCCGCCGCCTGTGCCTCTCCGGCACCCCGTTCCGCAGCGACACCCGCGCC
>CAIYZX010000761.1 GCA_903930745.1 uncultured Chloroflexota bacterium
GATGCCGGAGCCGTTGAACCGGACCTGCCAGCTGTACGGCATCGTGAGGACGACGTCGCCGCCCACGAGCTCCGTCCAGTGGAGGCGGTGGCGGTACGCCGCGGCGAGCATCCGCGTGCGGTAGCCGCGCTCCTGGAAGATGGCGTACGCACGCTTGAACGCGGCCACGCCCGCCCAGTTGGCGGCGTCCGGGTCCAGCGCGATGTTGTCCTTCTCGACCAGGACCTTCATCCAGTCGTCGAGGCGGCCAACCATCAGCGAGACCACCGGGCTCTGCTTGCTGGTGTCGATGCCGGCGGCCTCGGCGCGCTTGAGGCCACGCTCGACGGCCTCCGCGGCGGCGATGCACTGGGCCACGGTGAAGACCACGGTGATGTTCGCGACCACGCCCTGCGCGGTGGCGTCCTCCACGGCCTGGAGCCCGGCGGCCGTGCACGGGAACTTCACCTGGATGTTCGGCGCCAGGGTGCTGAAGTGGACCGCCTGCTCCGCCATGCGGGCGGGATCGCGGTAGTTCGCGGGGTTCGTCTGGAGGCTGAGGCGGCCCTTCATGCCGTTGCTGGCGAGAAAGACCGGCTCCAGGATCTTTGCGCCGCGGATGCCCATCTCCTCGATGAGCGCCCAGGTGAGCTCCACCTCTGACCAGGTGGGGTTCTGCGCCGCCATCTCGCGGACGCGCGGGGCCCAGTGGTCCTTCTCCTTCTTCATCACCTCGCCCACGATGACCGGGTTGGAGGTGGCGCCGGTGCCGCCGCGCTCAACGGCGTACGCGAGCTCCGCCACGGC
Source organism: uncultured Chloroflexota bacterium (assembly GCA_903930745.1). GTDB lineage: Bacteria > Chloroflexota > Limnocylindria > Limnocylindrales > CSP1-4 > CAIXZV01. Next base: position 787 of record CAIYZX010000761.1, read on the forward strand.
GCAGGAGTCATTCCAGAAGTCCGTGGGGGTGCCGGCAACCATGCGGCTGAGCGGGCTGTCCACGGTGACGATGTCTGCGAGGGCGGTCACTTCGAGGTCTCCTTGTCCGCGTCTGCTGCGGCATCCGCGTCCCCGCTCGCGGTCGCGTCCCCGCTCGCGGTCGCGTCCCCGCTCGCGGTCGCGTCCCCGCTCGCGGTCGCGTCCCCGCTCGCCGACAGGGCCGGCGGCGTCCAGTTCATGAGCCAGGCATGGTCCGGGTCCAGCGTGAAGTACCACGCGCGATTGGGGCCGGCCATGATGTTCAGGTAGTAGGCGTTGTAGCCCGCCGGGGCGCCAAAGGGGTGGTACCCGTCCGGGACCACGACCACGTCGCGATCGCCCACCGCGTAGCTGTCGTCCAGGACGCGATCCGGGGTGTAGACGCGCTGGAAGCCGAAGCCCGCGGGCTTCTGGAAGCGGTAGAAGTAGAGCTCCTCCAGGCGGGCCTCCACCGGGGGGTTCTCCGTGTCGTGCTTGTGCGGCGGGTAGGAGCTCCAGTTGCCGCCGGGGGTGTAGACCTCGAAGGCGATGAGGCGGCCGGCCACCGCGGCCGGGGGCAGGATGTGGTGGATCCGCCGCTCCGTGTTGCCGCTGCCGCGGGTCTCCACGTGGACGTCTTCCGGGGCGATGTACGCCGTGCGGCGGACGTCCGCGCCCGGCGCGGCGCCGATGGCGACGAGCGCGTTCGTGGTGGCCTGGACCCTGAGCGGGAGGCCGGGCTCCAGGAGGATGACGGGGGGCGGCGGGCCGTCGAAGACGGTCTCCCGTGAGCCCACCGTGCCGAAGTCGTGCTCCCCCGCCGTGACGGTGGCGTGGCCCTCGAGCACGAGGACGATCCGCTCGTACGCGTCCGCGTTCCGCTCGACCACCTGGCCTGGGGCCAGTTGGTAGGCGTGGAAGGCGGTCCAGTCCCAGCCGGCGCTGGCCGGGGTGATGTCCTGGACCAGGCCGTCCTGCGCCGGGGTGGTGGCGCGGTGGATCAGGCTGCCGGGGGCCGGAACGGGCGACATCGTGGGTGCAGGACCTCCGCCTGGTGGCTGGCCGGGCGGGGCTCGTCCTCGCCCGTTCTCGCACGGCGTCTGGCCGCCGCACGGGAAATCGATTACATGGCGTAGTTTGCCGCGCCTCGCCGGGTCCGTCAAGGGGTTCCGCGCTGGGTTCCAGGCCGGGTTCCGTGGCGGGTCCCGCGCAGGGTCCCGGGGCTCGGTTCCGGGGCTCGGTTCCGTGGCGGGTCCCACGCAGGGTCCCGGGGCTCGGTTCCGGGGCTCGGTTCCGTGGCGGGTCCCACGCAGGGTCCCGGGGCTCGGTTCCGGGGCTCGGTTCCGGGCCGCTGCCACCGGCCGGCCATCGCCCCGGACCGCCGGGTCCCGGGGCTCGGTTCCGGGGCCCTGCCGCCGCCGCCTGCGTGGCGGGCCGCGTGCTGCCGAACACCCTCGTGTTGTCCGTCACGCCTGACGGGAAACCGGTCTTCACCTGCAGAGGTCGTGCCCAAACCTGCAGGAATCGCCGCGAGCACGCAAGGTCAGGCCTCGTTTCCCGTCACGGCTGGCGGATCACATCGCCTGCCGCAAACGGCTGCGTTCCCAGCCGTGGGATGGAACCCGCCACCAGCAGCATGGATCAGGCAGGCGAGATGGTCCCGCCCACCACGGGTTCGGCGGCCGGGGCCGGGTCAAAGCGGCGGCTCACACGGACCGAGATTGCCGTCAGCGCGGTGAGCAAGGGGACGATCCCCAGCGCCACCGGCAGCGTGACCAGGTCGGCGATGTGCCCGATGACCGGCGGCCCCGCCACGTACCCCAGCC
>CAIYZX010000762.1 GCA_903930745.1 uncultured Chloroflexota bacterium
CCGCCACGAACGCGTTCAGCTCGTACGTCGTCCAGGCCGGGAGGCCGGTGCTGCGGTCGCCCTCGTAGGGCGCGAGCATGGCCGCCGTCTTCGCCTCGATGACGCCGTCCACGAACCCCTTGAGGATGCCGCTGTCCAGGTGGGCGCCGCCGCGAAGGTCAAAGGCGACGGCCTCGTACTCGTCCAGGCGTGCTCGCCACTCGGCGAGGGACTGGCCGGGCTCCATGATCAGGGCGCCCCGGAAGCGGAGCGCCAGCTCGCCGTCGGCGTGGACCCGGCCCCAGAAGCGAAGCTCGTCCGGGGTGAGCCACGCATCCTGGACCGCCGTGATCCCCATCGCATGCAGCCCGGCGATGGTGCTCCGGACCGCTGCACGATCCTGCTCCTCGGTGGGCGGCGGGATGTGCCGCTCGATGAGCGCCTGCGCCTCCTCCTTGAAGACGCCGGTTGGCTCGCCGCGCTCGTCGCGCACGATCACGCCGTTGGGCGGGTCCTGCGTGTCGCGGGTGATGCCGGCGATGCGCAGCGCGGCCGTGTTCGCCCAGCCCGTGTGACCGTCGTAGCAGGTCATCCACGCCGGCCGGTCCGGGATGACCAGGTCCAGCAGGTCCCGCGTGGGAAGGCCGCCCGGGAAGGTTGCGTAGACCCAGCCCCGGCCTTCCAGCCATCCGTCGCCCGGGGTTGCCGCCGCGTGGGCGGCGATGACGGAGAGCGTGTCCGCGAGCGAGCCGAGCCCGGAGAGCTGGGCGTCCTTGCGCTGGCGGGCGCCGGACAGGAGATGGATATGCGCGTCGTCGAAGCCCGGGATGAGCAGGCCGCCTGCCGCATCCACCACCTCGCCGGCTCGGCCCACCTCGCCGGGCGTGCCAACCGCCGTGACCTGGCCCTCTTCGACGCGCACGGCCGATGCGCCCGGGGCGCCGAAGACCGTGGCGTTGACGATGGTGAGATCCGCTGTCATGGGGCGATGGTAGGGTGGGGTGACATCGGTCTGCCAATGCAGCGCGCACGACAGGCCGCCCTGTTCCGCCACGCCACGCCACGCCGCACCTTCCTGGAGGCCCCATGTCCGCCTTCGCCGATCTCGTCTCGTCGTTCCTGGACGAGATGTTCCAGCTCCAGCCGGAGCTCGCCACGGCCATCGGCGACCACCGCTTCGATGGCCGCTGGTCCGACATGTCCGAGGCCGGGCGCCTGGCGCGCATCGCGGCGCTGGACCGCTGGGCCGCAGCGTTCACGGCGCTCGATGCCGGGGCGCTCACCGCGGACGAGCGGATCGACCGAGACCTCGTCCAGGGCGAGATCGCCTCGTCCCGGTTCGCCGAGACGGAGCTGCGGACCGAGGCCTGGGACGCGATGGCCTGGGTCTACATCCTGGGCGCGGGCCTGCACCCGCTGCTCGCCCGCGACTTCGCGCCGCTTGCGGAGCGGCTCGGGTCCCTGGCGGACCGCCTGGAGGGCATGCCGCTGCTGATCGCCCAGGCCCAGCAGGTCATGGGCACCCATCCCACGCGCGCGGTGGCGAAGGTGCACGCCACGGTGGCCGGCCAGCGGATCTCGGGGATCGCGGGCCTGGCGGCGGAGGCGGTCGCCACTGCGGAGGCGGCGGCGCCCGAGGACGCGGCGGTGGCGGCCGTGCTGCCGCGCCTGCGGGAGGCGGCGGCCGGGGCGACGGCGGCGATCGAGGCGATCGGCGCGCACCTGCGGGACGTGGTGGCCCCGAACGCCACCGGCCCGGCGGAGCTGGGCGAGGAGCTGTTCGCGGCGAAGCTGCGCCACACGATGGCGGATCCCTCGATCACGCCCGGTGCCGTGCTGGAGCTCGCGGAGCGCGAGTACGCCGCCGTCCGCGCGGAGATGGTCCGCATCGCGCGTTCCATCTGGGTGCAGTGGTGCCCGGGGCAGCCGGAGCCTGCGGATGACGGCGAGGTGGTGCGGGGCGTGCTCGCCGCGGTCTCCGCGGACCACCCGGCCGCGGACGAGATGGTGGCCTACTGCCGCGAGGAACTGGACCGCATCGAGGCGTTCTGCCGCGATCGCGATGTCATCGGCCTCGTGGAGGAGCCGCTCTCCATCGACTGGACCCCGGAGTTCCTGCGCTCCTTCGGCGGCGCGATGCTGGACTCGCCCGGGCCGCTGGACGTGGGCCAGAAGACGTTCTTCTCCATCACGCCGGTCCGCGCGGAGTGGGACGACGCGGCGGTGGAGTCCTACATGCGCGAGATGAACGCGCGCCAGCTCCGCCTGCTCACCATCCACGAGGCGGTTCCGGGCCACTACCTGCAGATGGTCTACGCGAATCGCGGCTCGTCGCTGGCTCGGCGGGTCTTCCGCTCCGGGCTCTTCGCCGAGGGATGGGCCGTGTACGTGACCCAGGTGATGCTGGACCGCGGCTACGGCGGCGACGATCCGGCGCTCTGGCTCGTCCACTGGAAGTTCTACCTGCGCGCCGTGGTCAACGCGATCCTGGACGTGCGCATCCACACCCGCGGCATGACGTCACAGGAGGCCGTCTCGCTGATGGTGGACGGCGCGTTCCAGGAGCGGCCGGAGGCGGAGGCGAAGGACGAGCGTGCGCGTCTCTCATCCACGCAGCTGGTGACGTACTTCCTGGGGTCCGCCGGGATGTGGGCGATCGAGGACGAGGCGCGCCGGCGCGCCGCTGAGGCCGCCGGCTTCTCGCGGGACGTGGTGCCCTCGCCGCGCGTGGTGGGCGGCTATCCCGCCACGCCGGGCTTCAACGAGCGGGCGCATCTCGAGGCGGCCATCGCCCACGGCGCCCCGCCCATCGGCATCCTGCGCCGGATCCTGCTCGGGGACTGACGCCCCGCGGAATCGAACGACCCCCGGTGGATCACCGGGGGTCGCTTGGTGCTGGCGG
>CAIYZX010000763.1 GCA_903930745.1 uncultured Chloroflexota bacterium
ACGTGATGATCGTGGACGTCCTCCGCAACGACCTGGGGCGCGTCTGCGAGCCCGGGTCGGTCCGCGTCCCGCGCCTGCTCCGACCGGAGCGCACGGCCGCGGTCCAGCACCTCGTCACCACCGTGACCGGGAAGCTGCGCCAGGGCCTGGACGCCTTCGACCTCCTGGCCGCCTCCTTCCCCGGCGGCTCCATCACGGGCGCGCCGAAGATCCGGGCGATGGAGATCATCGAGGGGCTGGAGCCGGTCCGCCGCGGCCCGTACTGCGGGTCCATCCTCTGGCTGGGGCCGGACGGGCGCCTGGGGTCCAGCATCGTGATCCGGACGTTCGTGGCGGACGGCGAGCGGCTCACGCTCCACGTGGGCGGCGGCATCACGCACCGCTCCGATCCCCAGGACGAGTGGGACGAGACCGTGGCGAAGGCCCGCGGACCGCTGGGGTCCCTGGGGGCGCGCGAGGTGGAGATCGACCTGGAGGCCCCCCGATGAGCCGGGCCATCGCCGGCCCGCGCGAGTGCCGCCGCGTCAGCCGGCCCGCCGGCCCGTGCGAGACCGCCAGAGGCCGCCGATGAGCGACGCCGCGCCCCGCTTCGTCTGGGTGGACGGCGCCGTCCGTCCGGCCGAGGGCACCCACCTGTCCGTCTTCGACCGCGGCTTCCAGCTGGGCGACGGCATCTTCGAGACCCTGCGCGCCAAGGGCGGTCGCACCACGGAGCTCGCCGAGCACACGGAGCGCCTCCGCCGGTCCGCGGACGGGCTGGCGATCCAGCTCCCGGACGGCATCGAGGCCCAGCTGGCGCAGGGCATCGCGGACCTGCTGGCGGCCGAAGGCCTGGACGGCCCGGACGGCGATGCGTCCGTGCGGATCACCTGCTCCCGCGGGCCGTGGACCTCGCGCGGGCTGCTGCCCCCGGCGTCGGAGCACCTCGTGGCCACCGTGGTCATCCAGGCGTGGCCCGTGACCCCGCCCCCCGCCGCCTGGCTGGAGCACGGGCTCTCGCTCGTGGCATCGGCCGTCCGGCGGGACCCCGGCAACCCCATCGTCACGCTCAAGACCACCTCGCGCGCGGACTACGTGTACGCGAAGCTCGAGGCCAGGCGGGCAGGTGCCGATGACGCCGTCTTCCTCACCATGAGCGGCCACCTCTCCGAGTCCACCACCGCGAACATCTTCCTGGTCCGCACCGCCCCCGATGGCGTGGTGGAGCTGGCCACCCCGGCCCTGGAGTGCGCGATCCTCCCCGGCACCACCCGCTCCTGGCTCCTCCGCTGGGCGGCATCGGCCGGTCTCCGTCCCGTGGAGGGCTGGCTGACGCCGGACGAGCTGGCCGCGGCCGGCGAGGCGTTCGTCTGCTCGTCGGTCGCCGGCGTCCTGCCGGTCACGCGGTTCAACGGGCACCCCATCGGCGCCGGCGTCCCCGGCCCCTGGACCCTGCGGGCCCGCGCAGACCGCGACGCCATCTTCGGCGCCTAGGCCTGTTCGGCCGCCTGCGCGGCGCCGTCGTGCCACACAGGTGACACGCGCGGCTCGATACCATCGGGTGCCATGACACGACACGGTCCCACGGTCCGGTTCCTCCACAGCGCAGACTGGCAGCTGGGCATGACCCGGCACTTCCTGGAAGGGGAGGCGCAGGCGCGCTTTGCGCAGGCCCGGATCGATGTCATCGGCCGCATGGGCAAGGCCGCCCAGGAGCACGGTGCGGAGTTCCTCGTGGTCGCGGGCGACGTCTTCGAGACCAACCAGGTCTCCAGCCAGACCGTCCGCCGCACGCTGGCCGCCCTGGAGACCGTGCCCGTCCCGGTCTTCCTGCTCCCCGGCAACCACGATCCACTGGACGCGGGATCGGTCTATCGCTCCTCCACGTTCCTCGCGGCGAGGCCTGCGCACGTGACGGTGCTCGAAGACGGCGCGATCCACGAGGTGCGCCCGGGCGTGGAGGTGACCGGCGCGCCCTGGTTCAGCAAGCGGCCGCTCACGGACCTCGTGGCGGAGGCGGCCGCGGACCTGGAGCCCGCCCCGGGCGTCCGCCGGGTCCTCGTGGCCCACGGCGCGCTCGCGGAGATGATGGACTTCGGCAACCCGGCGGCCATCAGCCAGGCGGGAGCGGAGCGCGCGATCGCGGAGCACCGCGTTGACTACCTCGCCCTGGGTGACCGGCACTCCACCACGCCGTGGGGCGCCACCGGGCGGATCTGGCATGCCGGAGCGCCGGAGCCCACGGACTACGACGAGGCGAACCAGCGGACCACGCTCCTCGTGGAGCTGGGCCCGGACACGTGCGAGGTGACCCGGCTGGAGCTGGGGCGGTGGACCTTCGCCCTGGGCGACTTCGACCTGGACGGCCCAGAGCGCCTGGGCGCGCTGGAGCGGTGGCTGGGGGACCGGCCGGCGAAGGATCGGTCGATCGTGAAGCTCAAGCTGCGCGGGACGATCTCCATGACGGAGAACGCCCAGCTCGAAGAGCTGCTCCAGCGGAACCGCGACCTGTACGCGGCCATCGAGGAGTGGGAGCGCCACAAGGACATCGCGGTCCGCCCGGACGATGACGACTTCGAGGGCCTGGGCCTGGGTGGCTTCGCCGAGGTGGCGCTGGGCCGGCTCCGGGCCGTGGCCGCGGGCGCCGGCGAGGACGCGGAGGCCGCGCGCGACGCCCTGGGGCTCCTGATCCGGCTCGCGGGGAAGGGGGTCGCCCGATGAGGCTCCTGCGGATGCGTCTCCAGAGCTTCCGGGGCGTGGAGGACCGGGAGATCGAGTTCGCGCCCACGGGCGTGACGGTGATCGAGGGGCCCAACGAGGTGGGCAAGAGCACCATCGCTGAGGCGCTCGACCTGCTCATCGACGTGCCGGACTCGTCCGGCAAGCAGCAGATCAAGGACGTGAAGCCCGTCCATCGCGACGCCGGGCCGTTCGTGGAGCTGGAGGCCGAGAGCGGCGAGTACCGCTTCCGGTACCGCAAGCGCTACCTCAAGGACCGGCTGACGGAGCTGGAGATCCTGGCACCCGCGCCCCAGAACCTCACCGGGGCGGCGGCGCACGAGCGGGCGCAGGAGATCCTCGCCAGGACGGCGGACTTGGACCTGTGGCGGGCGCTGCGCCTGTCGCAGGGCGACAAGATCGGCCAGGCGTCGCTGGACCGGCGTGGGTCGCTGGCCGCTGCGCTGGACAAGGCCGCGGGCACGGTGCTCACGGGCGAGGCGGAGACCACGCTCTTCGATGCCGTGAAGGCCGAGTACGACAAGTACTGGACGGGTGGCGGAGCGCCGAAGGTTGGTGCTGCGGCGGCGGCGAAGGACGTCACGGACGCGCAGGCGGCGCTGGCCGAGGTGGAGGGGGCGCTCCGGAAGCTGGACGCGGACATCGTTCGGTTCGGTGAGCTTCAGGGCCTCATCGCCGGCGCCGAGGAGCGCGGGCGCGATGCCGATGCTTCCGTGACCCGCCACCGGGCGGCCTGGCAGCGGATCGTGGAGCTGCGGCAGCGGCTGGAGACGCTGGATGCCCAGGCCGGAGCGGCGAAGCTGGCGGCCGATGGTGCGGCCCGGGCGGTCACGGATCGGACGGCCCTGCTGGAGGCGCTGGCGGCGGCCGAGAAGGAGGCCGCGGAGCGCCAGGCGAAGGTGACTGCGGGCGTCGCCGCGCTCGATACGGCGCGCGAGCGGGCTTCTCTCGCGTCAGCCGCGTTGGGCCAGGCCCGCGAGGTGCGCGACGCGGCCGACGCGGAGGCGGCGCGCTGCCAGCTGGCAGCCCAGGTGCTGCGGGCGCACCAGTCGCTGGCCGGGCTGCTGGAGCGCGAGGGCTCCGTGCGCGAGGCCCGGGCCGGGCTGGCATCGGCGTCCGCGAAGGTTGCGTCCATCAAGCTGGACGAGGCGGGCCTTGGGAGAGTCCGGGCAGCCCAGCTGGATGCGGCGAAGGCCAGGGCTGTCCTGGACGCCGCGCGCCCGTCCGTCCGCTTGGAGGGGCTGAGTGCCGTGCGCGTGGAGGTGGAC
>CAIYZX010000764.1 GCA_903930745.1 uncultured Chloroflexota bacterium
CGTGGTGGTGCAGCTGACGCCGCTCTGGCACGGTGTGGACCTGATCCGCGCGCTCGTGACGGGCGTGGTGGACGTGTCCGCGCTCTGGCACGTGGCATATCTCGGCGTGATGGGTCTCGCCGGTCTGCTCGTGGTGAGCCGTCGCCTGGACCGCGTGCTGCTGAAGTAGTGCCGGGGGACCGGACGGGGCGGACCTAGGCCAGCGGGAGGGCGCCCAGCAGGCGCTGCTCCACGGCATCGGCTGCGGCGGCGGCGCCACCGGCCCGGCGATAGCCCTCGGCGACGCGACGCGCGCCCTCGCCACGGGACCGCGCCGCACGGACAGCCGCGAGCAGCGCCTCCGGAGACAGCTTGGACGCCGGGAGCCTGGAGCCCGCGCCGGCCACCTCAACCCGCCGCGCCACCTCCAGCTGGTCACGCCCGAACGGGACCGCGCACACCGGGACGCCGAAGGAGAGCGCCTTCTGGGTGGCCCCCATGCCGCCGTGCGTCACCGCCACCACGGCCCTCGGCAGGACGGCGGAGTGGGGGACGAAGCGCTCCAGGCGCGCATTGGCCGGGACGCGGAACCCGGCAGGATCGCCGGCCGGGAGCGTGGCCACAACGAAGACGTCCTCGTCCCGCAGCGCCTCGAAGGCCGTGGCGATGAGCCGCCCGTCGTCCAGGAACTCCGACGACGTGGTCACCAGCACGATGGGCCGGTCAATGCCGGCGAGCCACGCCGGAGCCTCCGCAGGCGGGTCCCAGGCCATGGGCCCGGTGAGCACCACGTTCGCGGGCCAGGTGGCGCGGTGGTACTCGAAAGGCTCCGCGGTGAAGTAGAGGACGAGGGGTGCCGCTCCGTACAGCTCGTCCACGGACCGGACGGGCGCGAGGCCCAGGTCTGCCCGGATCCGGTTGACCGGCGGCAGGTTGGTCCGCTCCAGCACGCCCACGAGGATTGGCCGGAGGGCGGCATCCCGAATCCTTCCGACGAGGCCGCCGGCCGGCGCGAGCCCGGGTCCGAACGGCGGGATCCCCGGCCCGCCCACCGGTAGCGGGAAGGGCTGGAACGAGGCCCACGGACCACCCCACGCCGCGGCAGCGGCGGCCGCGCCCCACGTGTTCGTGTCCACGATCAGCGCGTCCGGCCGTTCCGCGGCGATGGCCGCCTGCACGTCCGGCACCTCCAGCGCGGCGCGCCGGGCGAAGACCGCGGTGGATCGCCGCAGGGCGTCCTGCTGGCTCTTCGCGGCGTGGTCGTCGTGCTCGATGGCCTCGATGCCGGCGTCGATGGGCGCAGCGTCAAAGCCCAGCGCCCGCATGGGCTCCACCTGCGAGGCGAGCGTGCGGACGGACACCTCGTGGCCACGGGCACGCAGCTCCAGCAGCGGCGCCGCGAGCGGGAAGAGGTGCCCGCGGGCGGGCGACGTGTAGGCGAGGACGCGGGCCATCAGGACACCTCCAGCAGGGGACGCAGCAACTCGAGGATCGCCAGCTCCACGGACGCCCGGTCAAGGCCGGCATCGCGTCGGAGGAGCTTCCAGGTGTAGACATCCGTGACGGCCACCAGCTGGGCGAGCCGTCTGCCCCCGTCCGGCGCCGATGCCACGGATGCGGAGAACACGGACGCGCACCACTCACGGTGCATCCGCCGCCCAACGTCCGCGGCCCCCGCCAGATCCGGGCTGCGAAGCTCCTCGGCCAGCAGCCGCAGGACACCGTCGCCCGAGGCCTCGTAGTGCGCCACCAACTGGGCAACCGCCGACGCCGGGTCCGTGATGGCCTCCGGGTTCCGCTCCCGTGCCACCCGGGCCGTCTCGCGCTCGGCCACGGCGGCCAGCAGCCCCTCGCGCCCGCCGAACCGGCGGATCACCGTCTGGACGGTCACCCCCGCCGCCGCTGCGACCGCGGACAGCGAGATCTGCATGCTGGGGGCGGACCAGAAGAGTGTGGCCGTGGCATCGAGGATCCGGTCCGCCGTGGCGGCGGCCTGGTCTGCCCGATGCGTCTGGGTGTAGGTGCGGCGGGGCGCGGGGGACGTCACGGCCCGGAGTCTAGGCGGTGGTCATATTCATGTCAATACGACTAACACGAAATATCGGAGAGGCCGCGGGAGCCCGTCCGCGGCGCGTCCGGCGAACCCCGGCTACCATCCCCGGCCGATGGCCAGCCCGCATCACATGGCGGACCCCGTGCCCCTCGCGGACGTCGAAGACGAGCGCGACGAGGCCCCGTCCACCGGCGTGATCCCAGACCCCACCAGCCTCGCGAACCCGGAC
>CAIYZX010000765.1 GCA_903930745.1 uncultured Chloroflexota bacterium
CGGCCGCGAGGGGCGCAACATCCGCGCCCTCGAGCAGGCCACCGGCGTGGACCTGATCATCGACGACACCCCGGAGACCGTGGTGCTCTCCGGCTTCGACCCGGTCCGCCGCGAGGTTGCCCGCGTCGCCATCACGAAGCTCATCGCGGACGGGCGCATCCACCCCGGCCGCATCGAGGAGGTGGTCAACAAGGCCCGCGCCGAGGTTGACCTGATCATCCGCCAGGCGGGCGAGCAGGCGGCCTACGACGCCGGCGTCCCCGGCCTGCCCCCGGAGCTCGTCAAGACGCTGGGCCGGCTCAAGTACCGCACCAGCTATGGCCAGAACGTGCTCGTCCACTGCGTGGAGACCGCGCACCTCGCCGCCACCATCGCGGCCGAGATTGGCGCGGACGTCCAGGCGGCGAAGCTGGGCGGCCTGCTCCACGACATCGGCAAGGCCCTGGACCACGAGATCGAAGGTCCGCACGCCGCCATCGGCGCCAGCCTCGCGCAGAAGCACAACATGCCCTTCAAGGTGGTCAACGGCATCGCCGCGCACCACCAGGAGGTCGAGTACGCCTGTCTCGAGGCTCCCATCGTCCAGATCGCAGACGCGATCAGCGCGTCGCGCCCCGGCGCCCGCGGCGAGACGATGGAGACCTACGTCAAGCGCCTCGAGGATCTCCAGGCCATCGCGGAGAGCTTCACGGGCGTGGAGCGCAGCTTCGCCGTCCAGGCCGGCCGCGAGGTCCGGATCCTGGTCCGCCCCGACGAGATCGACGACCTGTCCGCCACCCGGCTGGCCCGCGACATCGTCAAGAAGATCGAGGACAACCTCACCTACCCGGGCCAGATCAAGGTCACGGTGATCCGCGAGACCCGGGCCACCGAGTACGCGAAGTAGGGGAGTCCCGCCATGAGCGCTCGCAGCGAGCGGGCGGGTCTCGGCAATCCGCCCAACGGTGACGCGCCGCGTCCCCACGGGGCCTGCCGGATCCTGATGATCGGCGACATCATCGGCAAGCCGGGCAGGCTCGCCGTGGAGCAGGTGCTGCCCGGCCTGCGGGATGAGCGTGGCGTGGACTTCGTGACCGCCAACGGCGAGAACCTCGCGGGCGGCATGGGCCTCACCGTGAGCACCGCGGAGGCGCTCTTCGCCGCCGGCGTTGACGTCATCACGAGCGGCAACCACATCTGGGACAAGAAGGAGATCTACCCGTTCCTCGACACGAGCGAGCGGGTCCTCCGGCCTCTCAACTACGGCACCCACGGCGTCCCCGGGCGCGGCTGGGGGACGTACGAGGCGCTGGACGGCTCGGAGCTGGCGGTGATCAACCTGCAGGGCCGGACGTACATGCAGCCCATCGACAACCCCTTCACGGACATGGACCGGCTCCTCGACGAGGCGTCCGAGCCCCTGCCGCCCATCCGGCTCGTGGACTTCCACTGCGAGATCACGTCCGAGAAGAACGGCCTGGGCCTCTATCTCGACGGCCGTGTCTCCGTGGTGGTTGGCACGCACACCCACGTGGTGACCGGCGACGAGCGGATCCTCCCGAAGGGCACCGCCTACCAGACGGACCTGGGTATGACCGGGCCGCTGTGGAGCGTCATCGGGTTCGACCCGGCCACGGTGCTGCCGCGCTTCGTCAACGCGCTGCCCACGCGCTTCGAGGTGGGCGAGGGACCAGTGGTCCTGAACGCGTGCCAGGTCGACGTGGACCCCGCCACCGGCCGCGCGCTGCAGATCGAGCGGATCTCCCGCGTCGTCGAGGTCTAGGCGGACCCAGGTGGGCACCCAGCGCCACG
>CAIYZX010000766.1 GCA_903930745.1 uncultured Chloroflexota bacterium
ATCTCGCGCCCGTTCACGATGTTCGTGATCCGCTGGTCCGTGCCGTAGCCGTCCGCCAGCCAGCGGAGGATGGCGAGGGTCATCTCCAGGCCCATGTGCTCGTCGGCGTGGTGGACGCCGTCGAACAGGACCTCGGGCTCGCTCTCGTCGGTGGCCACGTTGTCGCTGACCTTGGCGGCCCAGATCCGCCGCCCCTGGTACGACATGCCCAGCGAGACCCGGCTGACGATGTCCGGGTGCGCCGCCGCCACGGCCTTCACCTCGGCCGCCATCTCCTCGAACGTGTGGTAGGCCGTGTGGTTGGAAGGGAAGTCCGTGGCCGCGAGCCCCGGGGCGGGCGCCATCGCGAGCAGGACCGTGGCTGCGACCAGCAGCCTGGCCGCAAGCCGGGCGAGCGGCGGGCGGTGCCGGAGCGTGAGCATGACGAGCGGAGCCTAGTCTCCCCGGGCGATCCTGTCAGCAGGTTGGGACATTGCGCCCGGAACACGGGTCCAATGTCCTTAGGTTGCCAGCCCCCATTGGGGCTAGCGTCTCTGCCAACGATCAGCGTGAGGATTGTCAGACGATGCATGGTTGGACGGGTCAGATCCTGAGGGTGAACCTCACGGACCGCACGCACCGCGTGGAGACCTTCGACGAGACGTTCGCGACCACCTGGATCGGTGGCCGCGGCTTCGCCGTGAAGCTGCTCTTCGACGAGCTGGCGCCCGGCATCGATCCCCTCGGCCCGGACAACAAGCTCGTTGTCGCGGTCGGACCCATCTCGGGCATCCCCGCGCCGAACACGGGCAAGACGATCGTCGCCGCCAAGTCGCCGGCCACCGGCGGCTATGGCGACGGCAACCTTGGCACCCGCATGACGGACCAGATCCGCAAGGCGGGCTATGACGCGCTGATCGTCGAGGGTCGCGCGGCCGCGCCGGTGATGCTCGTCATCGAGGACGACACCGTGTCGTATCTGCCCGCGGACGAGACCTGGGGCAAGGGGACGATCGACACCAACGAGTGGATCTACGCCCGGTACGGCAAGGGCGCCGGCGTCCTGAACATCGGCCAGGCCGGCGAGGCGATGGTCCGCTACGCCACCGTCCGCAGCCTCGAGGGGCGGTCCGGCGGGCGCCCGGGCATGGGCGCGGTCATGGGCTCCAAGCTCCTCAAGGCCATCATCGTCAAGGGCAGCAAGCCCATCCCGCAGGCCTTCCCGGCCGAGATGAAGGTCATTGGCCGCGACGACCTCAAGGAGGTCCGCGCCTGGGACAAGGAGCAGGGCTGGTCTGTCCAGGGCACGGACGGCGTGCTGCCGTGGTGCAACGAGGTCTCCGCCCTGCCGGTCCACAACTTCCGTGGCACCCACCACCCGGATGCCTGGCAGGTGGACGGCGAGCGCGCCAATGCCGCGCGCGTGGCCACCTACGGCTGCCCGAACTGCACCATGCGGTGCGGCATCGCGGTCCTCGACGACGAGGGGCGCGAGTCCGAGCTGGACTACGAGCCGGTGGGCCTCCTCGGGCCCAACCTGGACCTCTACGACCTGCCCCAGGTCGCCGCGCTCAACTACCTGTGCGACGACTACGGCCTGGACACCATCTCGGCCGGCAACGTCCTCGGCTTCTACGCCGATGCCATCGAGCAGGGCGCCGTGCAGGGCGATCTGCGCTTCGGCGATGCCGAGGGGATGAAGCGCGTCCTGGGCCAGATCGCCCGGCGCGAGGGCGTGGGCGACGTGCTCGCCGAGGGCACGCTCCGTGCGGCGAGGGTCTTCGGCAACGGCTCCGAGGCCTACGCGATGCAGGTCAAGGGCCTGGAGATCTCCGCCTACAACTGCAAGTTCATCCCGGGGATGGCCCTGGCCTTCGGCGTGAGCCCCATCGGCGCCCACCACAAGGAGTCCTGGATCATCACCTACGAGGTCCGCCAGACCGAGCGCGGCTCCTACGGCCGAGACAAGGCCCAGAAGGTGGTGGACCTCCAGCGGATCCGCGGCGGCCTCTTCGAGTCCATCGTGACCTGCCGGTTCCCGTGGGTGGAGCTGGGCTGGGGCGTGGAGAACTACCCCCGCTACTTCAACACGATCACGGGCAGGGACTGGAAGCTCGAGGACTTCTGGCCCATCTCCGACCGGATCTACGCGCTGATCAAGCTCTTCTGGCTGCGCGAGTTCCCGGAGACGGATCGCACCGCGGACTATGTCCCGGACGTCTGGTTCGACCCGGCCAACGCCGACACGGACGGGCCGATCGAGGGGCTCTGCCTCGACCGCGCCAAGTACGACGAGCTCCTGGGCCACTACTACGACATCCGCGGCTACGATGACCGGGGCGTGCCCACCAGGGCGACGCTGGAGCAGCTGGGCCTTGCGGCAGAGGCCGCACAGGCGGAGGCCTACGCCACCCTCAGGTAGGCATGCAGATCACCTTCAGGCTCACCGGCGGCCTCGCCCACAAGGCGGGGTTCAGCCACAAGGAGCTGGACGTCCCGCCCGGCACCACGATCGCGGACCTCATGGCGGGGTTCGCGATCGATCAGGCGCTGCCGATGGTCATCGCCCGCAACGGCTGGGCGGTTGACGCGGACGAGCGGCTGGAGCCGGGCGACCGGGTGATGCTCTCGCCCGTCTTCTCCGGGGGCTGAGCCGGCGGGCCGCAGTCCTGCGCGCCGGCGCCCCGGGTTTGCTCGTGGGCCGTAGACTCTCCGCCACGACCCGCCCAAGCCGCCAGCGGCCATCCGTCTCCGATGGCCGCCTTGTCATGATGGGAGCCGCCGATGGCCGAGCGCATCAAGATCACCTACGCCACCCTCCGTGCCGACAACGAGGAGCTGCAGGCCCAGTACGAGGCCGGCCTGGCCAAGGCCGAGACCATGATGGGCAGGCACTGGCGCAACTGGATCGACGGCCAGGAGCGCGAGGGTGAGGGCACGTTCGAGGTCCGCTCGCCCATCGAC
>CAIYZX010000767.1 GCA_903930745.1 uncultured Chloroflexota bacterium
ACCAGGAGAGATCGTGGTCCGGCGTCTCCACGAAGCCGTCCACGGACACGTTGAATGAGTAGATCAGGCGACCCATGTGCGTTCCTCCTCCCGGGTGGTCCGCGGAGGATCGCACAGGTCTGCGGATGGGCCTCGCGCCGCTGCCGCGCCCTCGCGCACCGGGTGCGATGATGCGCGCCATGCCGCACGACCACGATCACGACCACGCGCACGATCACCACCACGCGCACGACGGGGACGAGAGCCTGCGCGACGCCTATGCCGCCGCCGTGGCCGCCTACCGCGCGGACAAGGACGAGGCGTTCCGTCACGACCCGCAGAGCCCGCTGGCACCCGGCGACCGCGAGGGCTTCGAGGGCCTGCGCTACTTCCCGGCGGACCCGGCCATGGTCATCGACGGCCTGGAGCTCCTCCCGTACGAAGGCGACGCGCCGGAGCTCTTCGACATGCAGACCACCACGGGCGTGATCCGGCCGGCGATGCGGGCGGGCGTCCTCCGCTTCGAGCTTTCGGGAACCCCGTGCGAGCTCGTGGCCTACGACTTCGTGGGCGTCCCGTCGGAGACGCTCTTCCTGCCGTTCCTGGACGCCACCTCCGGCGCGGACACGTACGGTGCGGGCCGCTACCTGGACGTGGCACCGGAGCCCGATGGCACCTGGACGCTGGACTTCAACCTCGCGTATCACCCGCTGTGCGCGTACGACGCGCGCTGGTCGTGCCCGCTCACGCCCGCGGAGAACCGCCTGCCGATCCGCGTGGAGGCGGGCGAGCGCCTCTAGCCCAGGATCTCCGGCGCAGGGCCCCGGGCGGAGCGTCAGCCCAGGACGATCCAGCTCACGTACGTCGCCGTGGCCAGCGCGCCGTTGAGGTAGACGGTCACCTTGTCCGTGCCGCACGTGGCGGCGCGGACCCAGCGGCCCGTGCGCGCGGTGGCCAGCGTGGCGACGGCGAAGTTGCCCGCCCGGACGCCCGGCGCCGGGATCACCACGGACGAGGCGCGGGCCGGGATGAGCTTGCGGCCGCTGCGATTGGCGAGCACCACGCGCCCGTCCACCTTGAGACCGGTCTTCGTGGGCGCGTCCACGGTTGCGTACAGGGCGGTGTCCGCCTGGGCGACCGGGAAGTTGGAGCCGCTCGCCGCCACCACTCCCGTTCCGCCGATGGAGATGCCGCCAACGGCGATGCCCGTGCTGATGTTGGCTCCGTAGAGCGGGATGGTGCCCGCGGAGGAACCCATGGCGAAGACGGCGTAGAGGCCGTCTGACGCGGCAGAGATGGCGCGATCCGAGCCGCCATGGACGTTGAGCGCTCCGCTGCTGGAGCCATCGCTCGTGATCATGAGCGTGTTGATCCCACCGGTGCCGGCGATCGTGGTGCCGGCGGTGGTGCTGTTGGTGGTCTCCGCCTGGAGGTTGAAGACGGCGGCCTCCACGCCCGGCGCGGTGGCGAACGTCGCGGCGACCGCACCGGCGGCGGCGCTTGCGGCGGACGAGAGGAGCTGGCGCCGCGAGCGGCGGGCGGGCTGGTCTGCGGACATGCGTGTGGACTCCGTGACGGCGGACGGCCCCCCGGCCCCGCTCCGAACTGGCGCAGTGTGACCGATCCTGTGCAATCCCGTGGCGCGGAACCCCCTGAGGCCCCAAGATGTCCGCCACGCGATGGCAGGGAGGGCTTCATGACGGGTTCAACGGCGGCACCCTTCGGGGTCCACTCGGAGGTTGGGCGACTTCGGCGCGTCCTGGTGCATCGGCCGGACCTGGAGCTGCGGCGCCTCACCCCGGCAAACCACGACGAGCTGCTGTTCGACGACGTCCTCTGGGTCCGCCGCGCCCGCCAGCAGCACGATGCCTTCGTGGACGTCCTGCGGGACCGCGGCGTGGAGGTGCTCCAGCTGGAGGTCCTCCTGGCGGAGACGCTCGCGGACCCTGCGGCCCGTGCCTGGATCCTGGACCGGGGCGTGACGGACGCCACGGTGGGTGCCGGCATGGCGGACGAGGTCCGCGCCTACCTGGAGGCGGTGGCGCCCGCCACCCTGTCCGACCACCTCATCGGCGGTCTGACCGTTCGCGAGGCCGACGCGGTCCTGCGCGGCCACCACGGCGAGCAGGCGGGCCACGAGGCACTGGCGCGCGGCTCGCTGGTGCTGGCGTCCATGGCCCCGGACGAGTTCGTGATCCGTCCCCTGCCCAACTCGTACTTCACCCGCGACTCCTCCGCCTGGGTCTACGGCGGCGTGGTGGTGAACCCGCTGCACTGGGCGGCGCGGCGGCTGGAGTCGCTCAACGTGGAGGCGGTCTACCGCTTCCACCCGGCGTTCCGCGGCGGGGACTTCCACTTCTGGTACAGCCAGGAACAGGCGGGCGAGTCCTTCGGGCGCGCCTCGTCCGAGGGCGGCGACATCATGCCCATCGGCAACCGGACGGTGGCCATCGGGATGAGCGAGCGGACCACCGGGCAGATGATCGAGAGGATCGCGCTCTCGCTGTTCGAGGCGGGTGCCGCGGACCGGGTCATCGCCGCCGGGATGACGAAGGACCGGGCGCACATGCACCTGGACACGGTCTTCACGTTCGTGGACCGCGACTGCGTGACGCTGTTCCCGAAGGTGGTGGACGCGATCACGGCGTGGTCGCTGCGGCCGGGTGCCCGCGCGGGAGAGCTGGACGTCCGGCGGGAGGCGTCGTTCACCGGGGCCGTGGCGGATGCCCTGGGTGTCCCGAAGCTGCGCGTGATCGCCACGGGCGGCGACACCTGGCAGGCCGAGCGCGAGCAGTGGGACGACGGCAACAACCTCGTGGCGCTGGAGCCGGGCGTGGTGGTTGCGTATGAGCGCAACGAGAACACGAACGCGCTGCTGCGCAAGGCCGGCATCGAGGTGCTGGAGATCGATGGGTCGGAGCTTGGGCGCGGCCGCGGTGGCGGACACTGCATGACCTGCCCCATCGCACGCGACCCGGTGTAGCCGCAGGGTCAGGGGCCGGCGGGCCCGGCCCGGGCGGGGTCAGGCCTGGTCGAGGTCAGGCGGGCTCGGCGTCGATGCCGGGCGTCATCGGGCGGTCGTCCTCGGGATCCCGGTCCCGGTCACCTGCGCTTGCGCGCGCCCGGGCTGCTCCAGCGGCCCACCACGCCGGGAGCCGGATCGCGAGCAGGTCGCTGGTCACCAGCACCACCGCCATCGCCGCGATGGTCGCCGGCAGCGGCAGCGCGAGATAGCCCACGTAGCCAAGCCCCCACGCCACGATGATCCAGTGCGCCACGTACAGCCGGGTCACACCGCGGCCCCACGTGACGAGGAGCCGCACGAGGCGCGTCTGCGCCGCCACCCGCGCGATCAGGACGCAGGCCCCGGTCCACGCGAGCGCCACGCCGGTCAGCGTGAGCGCCAGCGGCGGGTCCAGGCGCCAGTAGCCCCAGGTGTCGAGGGTGACCAGCTGCTCGCCCATGACGAGGCCCCCGGCGAGCATCGCGGCCACGCCCACGGCACCCCATCGGAGCAGCGTGCGCTCCGGCGTCGCGGACCGGTGGACGGAGCGGCCCACGGCCATGCCCACGAGCGGGAAGACGGCCCACGGGAAGAACGGGTAGTAGACGGACCGGCCGGTGGCCCAGAGGACGCCGAGGGCGCCGTCGATGGGCAGGAACCCGGTGGCGATGGGCCGGAGCACCGGGGCGACGAGCGTG
>CAIYZX010000768.1 GCA_903930745.1 uncultured Chloroflexota bacterium
GCTGGACGGCGGCAGACCCACGTCCACGAGGGCCACCACGGCCTCCACCAGCTTGTCCAGGTCCGCGCCGCTCGCCTTGCCCTCCCGCAGGCGGCGGGCGAGGTACGTGAGCTGCTGGTAGCGCTTGCGGACGGCGGCGTCGCGGTCCGCCCGCTCGCGCAGGGCGGCGAGCCCCTGGTGGACGGGCTCCATGACGTCCGCGAGATGGCCGGGATCCAGCGGGTCATCGAGACGCATGTGGCGCTCCACGAAGATCCGCTCCGACTTCGTGACCAGGTTCGCCCACGCGAAGGCCGCCACCTGCTCGTCGTCCGGCGTCTGGCGCAGCGCAAGCGTGGCGATCCGCAGCGCGGACTGGACGGCGGCAAGGTCCTTCACCGCCTGGGAACGCCGGTGCCAGTCGTCCGGCTCGTAGCGGCCCAGGAGCACCACCATGTCCGCGCAGTCCGCGAGGGCGTCCAGGCACTCCGCGAAGACGGTCACGGCGTCCGGGTCCGGCTGCAGCAGGTCCGTCATCCAGACGGCGGCGCCCTCGGAGCGGGCGCGGTGCACGTGGTCGATGTCCAGCGCGCGGCCGGTCCGCACGTGCTCCGCGACGTCTCGCGCCACGGCGGCCCGAAGGCGCGCCCGCGTGACGATGCCGGGCAGCGGCGCGTCGGGCGCATCGGCCGCCGGCTCCGCCCTGCCGGCGCGATCGA
This sequence comes from uncultured Chloroflexota bacterium, assembly GCA_903930745.1. GTDB lineage: Bacteria > Chloroflexota > Limnocylindria > Limnocylindrales > CSP1-4 > CAIXZV01. The sequence continues at coordinate 699 of CAIYZX010000768.1, forward strand.
GAGCGGCGATGGTGTCCGGGTCGCCGCCGCCCAGCGCGGCCTCCACGAGCGACCCGCGATCGGACGCACCGAAGTCCCGGACCACGTTCTCGAGAAGCGAGAGGAACGCGTTGCGGTCCATCGGGACGGCCTCACGCGAGGCACGCCGTCGCGCAGCCCGTTCCTCCTCCGGGGTGAGAGCGGGGGCCGCCGGCACGGGGAGCTCGTCGTCCGGGATGGCATCCCCCGCTTCGGCGCTCGCTCCAGCCTCCGGTGCCCCGGCGCCCGCCTCGGCCGCGACCGCATCCGCCTCGATCAGGTCGCGGACGGCGTCGTCCGCCAGCGGGGTGATGGCGGCCACGAGGTCCGCGGCGATGTCCGCGGCGAGCGCCTGCCGCTCCAGGACGTCAAGGACATGGCGGGCGAGGGCCTCCAGTCCGGGGCGCAGGGCGTCGTCGGCCAGCGCGATCTCCACGAGCCGCTCCATGGCTCGCCCCAGTGCCGCCTGCCGATCCGCTCCGTCCACGTGCCCCCTCCGGTCTCCGCCGTCCAGTAGGTCACATGGTGCCCTGCCCGGGCCACCGCGTGCAGGGTCGTCCCAGCCAACGCCGCGGGGGCGGCTCCAGGTGTCACGGGGGTTGCCGCAGCGTTGCGATATGGTGCCGCCCGGCCCGCGTCTGCCGGACGAAACGGCCCGTGCGCGCCCCCGGGCACCCGGGCGAGACTCCGTCCAACGCGTGACGCCGGCAGGTCCGCCAATCCTCCGGCGAGTCCCATGCAACGGAGGAATAGATGAGCAGCAACGCACGACTCGACGCCTGGGTAGCCGAGGTCGCCGCCATGACGCGGCCGGACCGCATCCACTGGTGCGA
>CAIYZX010000769.1 GCA_903930745.1 uncultured Chloroflexota bacterium
GCTGGACGGCGGCAGACCCACGTCCACGAGGGCCACCACGGCCTCCACCAGCTTGTCCAGGTCCGCGCCGCTCGCCTTGCCCTCCCGCAGGCGGCGGGCGAGGTACGTGAGCTGCTGGTAGCGCTTGCGGACGGCGGCGTCCCGGTCCGCCCGCTCGCGCAGGGCGGCGAGCCCCTGGTGGACGGGCTCCATCACATCCGCGAGATGGCCGGGATCCAGCGGGTCATCGAGGCGCATGTGGCGCTCCACGAAGATCCGTTCCGACTTGGTGACGAGGTTCGCCCAGGCGAAGGCCGCCACCTGCTCGTCGTCCGGCGTCTGGCGCAGCGCGAGCGTGGCGATCCGCAGCGCCGACTGGACGGCGGCCAGGTCCTTCACCGCCTGGGAACGCCGGTGCCAGTCCTCCGGCTCGTAGCGGCCCAGGAGCACCACCATGTCCGCGCAGTCCGCGAGGGCGTCAAGACACTCCGCGAAGACGGTCACCGCGTCCGGATCCGGCTGCAGCAGGTCCGTCATCCAGACGGCGGCGCCCTCGGAGCGGGCACGGTGCACGTGGTCGATGTCCAGCGCGCGGCCGGTCCGCACATGCTCCGCGACGTCTCGCGCCACGGCGGCCCGAAGGCGCGCCCGCGTGACGATGCCGGGCAGCGGCGCATCGGGCGCATCGGCCGCCGGCTCCGCCCTGCCGGCGCGATCCAATGCCGCGATGGTGTCCGGGTCACCGCCGCCCAGCGCGGCCTCCACGAGCGACCCGCGATCGGACGCACCGAAGTCCCGGACCACATTCTCCAGGAGCGAGAGGAACGCGTTGCGGTCCATCGGGACGGCCTCACGCGAGGCGCGCCGGCGCGCGGCCCGCTCCTCCTCCGGGGTGAGCGCGGGAGCCGCGGGCGCGGTAACGTCCTCGGCCGGGGTGGCGTCCCCCGCTTCGGCGCTCGCTCCAACCTCCGGTGCCCCTGCGCCTGCCTCGGCCGCGACCGCATCCGTCGCGATCAGCTCGCGGACGGCCTCGTCCGCCAGCGGGGTGATGGCGGCCACGAGATCCGCGGCGATGTCCGCGGCGAGCGCCTGCCGCTCCAGGACGTCAAGGACATGACGGGCCAGGGCCTCCAGTCCGGGGCGCAGGGCGTCGTCTGCCAGCGCGATCTCCACGAGCCGCTCCATGGCTCGCCCCAGTGCCGCCTGCCGATCCGCTCCGTCCACGTGCCCCCTCCGGTCTCCGCCGTCCAGTAGGTCACATGGTGCCCTGCCGGACCGCCCGGTGCAGGGCTGTCGCGGCCAACGCAGCAGCGCCCGGCTCTGGGTGTCGCGCGAGTTGCCGCAGCGTTGCGATATGGTGCCGCCCGGCCCACGTCTGCCGGACGAAACGGCCCGTGCGCGCCCCCGGGCACCCGCGCGAGACTCCCCGCAACGCGTGACGCCGGCAGGTCCGCCAATCCTCCGGCGAGTCCCATGCAACGGAGGAATAGATGAGCAGCAACGCACGACTCGACGCCTGGGTAGCCGAGGTCGCCGCCATGACGCGGCCGGACCGCATCCACTGGTGCGA
>CAIYZX010000770.1 GCA_903930745.1 uncultured Chloroflexota bacterium
CCGCCGCTCCAGGCGCCCGTACGAGACCGTGCCCACGATGCCGCCGATCGCCATCGCCGTGGTCAGCAGGCCGAAGCCGATCTCGTTCATCCCCAGCCGCTCCTGGGCGTAGAGGACCAGCACGGACCACGCCGCCCCGAACGTCACGTTGAAGGCCACGATGGTGAGCGCGAGCGTGCGCATCGGCGGGTGGGCCAGGAGCCAGCGCAGGCCGTCGGCGATGTCGTCGCGCCAGCCGCTCCCGCCGGAGGCGGAAGTCGAAGTCGAAGTCGAAGTCGAAGTCGAAGTCGAAGTCGAAGTCGAAGTCGAAGTCGAAGAAGGGTCCGTCTCGGACCGGTAGACCACGCGGGAGACGAGCACCGCACCGGCGGCGAAGCAGGTGGCGTTGGTCGCGAACGGGAGCGCCATCCCCAGGGCGAAGACGGCGGCGCCGAGCGGCGGTGCCAGCAGCTGGTTCGTGAGCAGGAACGAGCCCTGCAGGCGTGCGTTCGCGATCCCCAGGTCCGGCTTCGCGACGAGCCGCGGCAGCAGGCTGGACGAGCCCACGTCCGCGAACGTCTCCGCGGTGCCCAGCACGAAGAGCGCGCCCAGCACCACCCCGATGTTCACGAACCCCGTGGCGATCGACGCCGCCAGCAGACCCAGCACCACGGCCCGGACCACGTTCACGAGCGCGATGATCCGCCGCCGGTCCACGCGGTCCGCCAGTGCGCCCGCCACCACCCCGAAGACCAGGACGGGAAGGCTCTGGGCCAGCGCCGCCAGCGAGACGAGGAGCGGGTCACGCGTCTGCGACGCCACGAGGAGCGGGCCGGCGGCCAGCGCGATGCCGTCGCCAATGTTCGTGATCAGCGACGAGGCGAGCAGGAGGCGGAAGGAGGCACCGAGGCGCGCGGGCACCACGGCCTCAACGAGGCGCGACAGGGGACTGGACATCGGAGCCCGAGGATACCCGCGCCCCGCAACCATGCCACGGCGACCACCCAACAGACCGGACGGCACCGGTCGCGGGAGGGTTGGCCGCCCGTGATCCCCTCGTGCGGGCCCGTCCCCCCGACAGGTCCCCCAAGTGCATCACGGTTACCGCGCACGGGCGGCCTGCGGCCACGGTATGGCCACCCGGGCGCCGTGAATAGTAGGGATGTGCCCCCTTGCCAAACGCGCCGGCGTGTGCTTGTCGCGGCTCGGAGCAGGGGGGCCGCCCCAGGGCGGCTGACGCCGCGGACCGCTACCGCTGCGGGACGGTGCCCTCGTGGAGGGTCACGATGCCACCCGTGAGCCCGGTCCAGGTCACGTCCACGAGACCCGCCTCGCGCATGATCTCCGCGATCCGCTCCGGGGCCGGGTAGGCCTGCACGCTCTTCACGAGGTAGCCGTAGGCCGGACCCTGCCCCGCCACGCGACCGATGACCGGCACGATCCGGTCAAACCACCAGCGCATGAAGCGGGCCAGCGGGCTCCGGGGCCGGGCGATCTCCAGGCACAGGACGCGGCCGCCGGGGCGAACGGAGCGGGCCATCTCCGCGAACCCCTGCCGGTAGTCCGGGAGGTTGCGCATGCCGAAGGCGATGGTGGCGGCGTCGAAGGAGGCGTCCTCGGTGGGGAGCGCCAGTGCGTCGCCAACGGCATAGCTGAGACCGGGGCGCGAGCCGTAGGCGCGCTGCGCCACCGCGGTCATGCCGGGCGAGAGGTCCACGCCCTGGACGGAGCCGCCGGGCTGGACGCGGGTCCACAGGTCCGCCGCCACCTTGCCCGTGCCGCTCGCCACGTCCAGCGCCCTGCCGCCCGGACGCAGACCCGCCCGCGCCACGAGGCGCGCCCGCCAGCGCGGCTCCTGGAACGCGGAGATCAGCAGGTTCATCAGGTCATAGCGGCCGGCGATCCGGTCGAACATGACCTGGACCTCCGGCTGGGCGGCGGCGTTCCCGTCCCCGGTGCTGGCCCCGGACGGCGTGTGGCTGGGCGGGAGGCTGGTCATGCGGTGGGCTCCAGGAGGTGGCGGATGGCGGCGGCCACCGGGGCGGGGTCTGAGATGGCGGTGGTGTGGGTGGCGCCCGGGAGGCCGATGCGGCGAGCCCCCGGGATGCGGGACGCAAGCGTATCCGCGATCGGCGCATAGAACGGTTCGCTGGCGTCGCCCGTCAGGATGGCCAC
>CAIYZX010000771.1 GCA_903930745.1 uncultured Chloroflexota bacterium
AGCGCCCAGCGGCGAACGCCCAGCGCCCAGCGGCGAACGCCCAGCGCCCAGCGGCGAGCGGCCAGCGGCGAGCGCCCAGCGGCGAGCGCCCAGCGCCCAGCGGCGAACGCCCAGCGCCCAGCGGCGAACGCCCAGCGGCCAGCGGCGAGCGCCCAGCGGCGAGCGCCCAGCGCCCAGCGGCGAGCGCCCAGCGGCGAGCGCCCAGCGGCAGGGGCCTAGCGGCGAGCGGCGGGCTTGGCCCCGCTGAACACGCCCGCGCGGAGCTTCTCCTCGCGCCTGGCCGCGGACCGCTCCTGGTGCAGCCGGACCACGTCTTCGGGCGACCCCTCCAGGATGATCGTCCCCTGCTCGATCAGCATGGCGCGGTTGCAGTAGTCCGTCACCCAGTTCATGTCGTGCGTGACCAGCACGATCGCCTTCGCCTCGCGGACCAGCTCGCCCACCCGGGCCTTGGACTTCTCGCGGAACGCGGCGTCGCCGGTGGCGAGCACCTCGTCCAGGAGCAGGATGTCCGGTTGCACGGACGTGGCGATGGAGAAGCCCAGGCGAGCGCGCATGCCTGCCGAGTACGTCTTGATGGGGGCGTCGATGAAATCGCCCAGGTCCGCGTACTCCACGATCGCCGGCAGCCTCTCCTCGACATCCCGATGGTCCAGGCCCATGAACGCACCGCCAAGGCGGATGTTGTCCGTGCCGGAGAGCTCCTGGTCAAAGCCCACACCCAGGGTGAGCAGCGACGAGACGTGGCCTTCCACCTCGAGGGAGCCCTCGGACGGCATCAGGATTCCAGCCAGCAGCTGGAGCAGCGTGCTCTTCCCGGCACCGTTGGGGCCAACCACGCCCAGGCTCTCGCCATGGCGGAGCTGGAAGGTTGCGTGTCGTAGCGCCCAGAACGCGGTCTCGCCTCCGCGCACCCGGTTGATCAGCGACTTGCGCAGCGTCTGCTTGCGGGTCAGGCGCAGGTTGTACTGGATCCCAAGATCCTGGGCGTTGATGGCGATCCGGCCCTCGGGGCTCGCGCCTTCGGCGGTGACGTTGGGCGTGCTCACGCTGCTAGAGGACCTTCGCGAAGGTGGGCTCCAGCCGCTTGAACAGCAAGATGGCGAGCCCGATGAGGACGATGGAGACCGCGGCCATCACGGCGAGCGAGCCAAACTCCGGCGCCTTCGCGTCGAAGATCACCGCGTGGTAGGCGGCGAACAGGTAGGTCCACGGGTTGATCTCGAACCAGGTCTTCGCGAGCGCATGCTGCGAGCCCAGCTTGGCCACCTCCTCCACGCCGTACAGGGCGGGCGAAAGGTAGAACCAGAAGCGGATCGCGTGTCGCGAGAGGTTCCCGATGTCGCGGTAGAAGACGTTGATTGCCCCCAGGCCGATGGCCAGCGACAGCGCGAAGAGGAACTGCACCGCGGCGATGACCGGGATCAGCAGCACGTACGCGGAGAGATGCGACGGGTACGCGATGATCATCAGGCCGAAGAGCGGGATCAGGCCGAAGAGGAAGCTCACCACCCCGGACATGGCACCCGCCACCGGCAGCACCAGCTTCGGGAAGTAGATCTGCTTGATCAGGCGCTCCTGGCCCGTGACCGAGTGGATGCCGTCCTTGATCGTGGCGTCGAACCACTTCCACGGGAGAATGCCGGACACGATGAAGAGCGGAAAGTCCACGCCGCCGCGATGCAGGATCAGCCCGATCAGCACGTAGTAGATGAGCATCTGGAGCAGCGGGTCGATGACCCACCAGAAGTTGCCCAACAACGTGTCCGCGCCCGTCTTCTTCATGTCCGCGCGCACGAGGTACGCGATCAGGCGGCGACGCGCGAGCGTCTCCGCCACGCCGATGCGGATCAGGGAGAGGGGGCCGGGGCGCGTCGCCGACGAGCGGAAGGACGTCGGGACCTCGGAGCGTGCAGTCACGGTGCGGGAGGGTAGCACGGGGGCGCGGAACGCCGTTCACGCGCGCGCATGGGGTACCATTCCCCGCCGCGCCGTCCGCGCACGCATCCCACGCAGGGACGGCCCCGAAGAACGAGGATCCTCCACTCCATGACGCTCCGCCCCCGTCCGGGCAGCAAGGGCACCAGCCGTGCTCGCGCCTGGGATGACTCCGACCGCCGTTCCACGCTCCTGAACGTGGGCTTCGGCCTCGCCATCGTCGCGTCGCTGCTGCTCCTCGTGATCGCCTGGGGCGTCTCCTGGTACAGCGACCACCTGGCGCCGGCCGCCACGGTCAACGGCCAGTCCGTCTCCAAGGACGCCTACGTGAAGGCCGTGGACGTCAACAGCTTCCGGGCGGACTACCAGAAGAGCCGGATCCGGACGCTCCTGTCCGCGAACCACATCCGCCCGTCAGACGCCGAGACCCGCACCGCGATCATCGACCAGCGCGTCGCCCAGATCGACACGCTGACGCTTGAGCAGCTGGTGGACGGGATGGTCCAGGCGGACCTCGCCTCCAAGCAGGGTGTCAGCGTCACGGACGCGGACGTGGACGCGAAGATCAAGGAGGAGGCCACCACGCCGGAGCTCCGGCACGCGTGGCTCATCGCCGTCACCCCGGAGATCAAGACCGGCGAGACCGTCGCCACGGACGAGGCCAAGGCGGCCG
>CAIYZX010000772.1 GCA_903930745.1 uncultured Chloroflexota bacterium
CCTCCCCGTCCGCGTCCGCCCGGCCGCCATCGCCCTGGGCAACGACCTCCCGTCCGTCGCAGAGCTGTTCGCGTTCATGCGTGACGCGGAGCTCCGCTTCGAGACCCTCCGGATGACGGTGGAGGAGCACAGCGCCACGGCGCGCGGCGAGGAGATCGTCGTCTCGGACGTCGCTCTCCGCCACCCGGGTCAGGCCAGGATCCTGGTCAGCCGGCCGTCGGAGAAGCTCAAGGCGGACTACGAGGTCTGGGCCACGGACGGCAAGACCATCCGCACGTACGTCGCGGAGCGCAGGCTGGGCACCAACCGGCCCGTGCGCGGGACCGTGCGCGGCCTCGCCAACGAGGACCTGCCGGCCACCGCCCGCACCCGCCCGTCCCGGACCCCGCTGCAGAGCGAGTCCATCCCGGAGGTCTTCCTCCACCCGGCGGGCTACACGCAGAACGTGCTCTCCACGGGCCGGCTCAGCATCGCGGGCCTGGACGCCGTCGCCGGCCGCGAGGCCATCGTGGTGGACTGCCTCACGCCGCGCACTGCGGAGCTGGCCGCGGATCGCCCGGACTTCGCCATCCGCATCTGGGTTGACCGCCGGGACGGCGTGATCCTCCGCCTCCAGGAGACCCTGGGTGGCCAGGTGACCCGAGACGCGATCACCACCACGTACCGCCCCAACGCGGAGCTGCGCGAGTCGGATCTCGCCTTCACGTTCCCGCCGGACACCACGTTCATCTACTGAACGCGGGTTCCGCACTGGCGGCCACGGTGCCGCCACGGAGCGACCCTCGCAGAATCGAAAGAGCCCGGAGGCGATGCCCCCGGGCTCTCGTGTTTCGACCGGTGTCTGAAGGCTAGGCCTGCAGCTCGAGATCGCGCTCGATCGCAGCCAGCTCCTCCGCGGTTCCCTGGACCTTGGGTCCGGTGAACCACTTCTTGGCGGAGACCTCGAACCAGAGCCAGGCGCCGCCGAGCACCACGAGGAAGACCAGCGGCGTGAAGTTGAGGTTCGCCCAGACGAACCCGTCCGCGGTCACCTGCGGCAGGTACTGCGGCAGCATGAACAGCACGCAGATGACCACCACCCAGATCGTGGCGATCGTGCCGATGGGCTTGCCCCACTTGCCCAGCGACCACGGACCGTGCTCGAACTTGTCGCCGGCACGGACGCGCAGGTAGACCGGTGCCACGTACGCGACGTACAGGCCGATGACGGCGATGGACGTGATGGCGTAGTAGACGACCGGGCTCCACAGGTACGGCACGCCCAGGATGAACGCGCCAACGGCGGCGAGCCAGATGGAGTTGGTTGGCGTTCGGGTCCGCGGGTTGATCCGGTGCCAGAAGGCGGAGCCGGGGATGGCGCCGTCACGGGCGAACGCGTAGATCATCCGGGAGTTGGCGGTCACGGACGACATGCCGCAGTAGAACTGCGCGCCGATGACCACGAAGAGGACGAGGAGGCCGCCGGTCTGGCCAACGGCGTCGATCCAGATCTGGGCCGGCGGAACGAGCGCGCCGAAGGCGTGGTCGTAGCCGTTGATCGCCACGCCGTTCGCGTCCTGGAACGCAAGGTCCGGCGTGATGCCCATGTTCATGGCCACGAGCAGGATCCAGCCGGCGATCACGGAGATGATCACGGACCAGATGATGCCCTTCGGGGCCGCGGTCTCGGCCTCGTGCGTCTCCTCGGACATGTGCGCGGACGCGTCATAGCCGGTGAGCGTGTACTGGGCGTTGAGCAGGCCGATGAGCATCACGTAGAGCGGGATGCCCGCGATGATGGGCCCCGGCCAGTTGGCGTCCGCGGTGGCGCCGGTGCGGTCCACGAACGTGGTGAAGACCGTGCCGATGTCCGTGGTGCTGTGCTGGTTGAACACGGTCGTGACGGCCACGATGATGATGACGCCCGCGATGTGCCACCAGACGGACACGTCGTTGAGGAACGCCACGATGCGCACGCCGAAGGTGTTCAGCAGCGCGTGGATCGCGAGCACCACGCCGTAGACCAGGATCAGGTACGGCGGATCAAGCGGGTAGCCGAACAGGTAGTTCAGGAACGCCTGGGTGAACGTGGCAAGGCCGAAGTCGATGCCGGCCGTGACCGCCACCTGGCCCACCAGGTTGAACCAGCCCACGAACCAGGACCAGCGCGCGGCGCTGCCGCCGGACTGCGGGGCGAGCTTCGCGGACCAGTAGTAGAGGCCGCCGGCGGTGGGGTAGCTGGACGCCACCTCCGCCATGCCCAGGGCCACGGTGAGGACGAACGCGCCCACCACGAGCCAGCCGATGGTCATGACCGCAGGTCCGCCCGCGAGCATGCCGAACTTGAACAGCGTGAGGCATCCCGACAGGATCGAGATGATCGTGAACGAGACCGCGAAGTTGGAGAACGTCTTCATGCCACGTCGCAGCTCCTGCGCGTAGCCAAGCTGGTGGAGACGTTCCTCGTCCCTGGAGCGGCCGCCCTGAGCAGGCGCTGATGTCATCCTCCGAAACCCTCCTTCTGCGCCGTCGACGTGGCGCGTACGATCGCGCCCTCACGCGATC
>CAIYZX010000773.1 GCA_903930745.1 uncultured Chloroflexota bacterium
CGGCAGGACAGCGGACTTTGAATCCGTGAGCCGAGGTTCGAATCCTCGAGGGGCAGCCAACCTGGCGACGTGGCGAAGTGGCCTAACGCGGGGGTCTGCAAAACCCTTATTCATCGGTTCAAATCCGATCGTCGCCTCCACCCTGGTCCACCAGACGACCCTGGGGCACGTGATTGCCGCAGGGTCGTCGTGATTCTCCGGGGACGGCGCGGTGCCGATCCCTCCGCGGGCATCGAGCCTCGCCGTCTGCCGTGCCCTGTCCGACACCGGCCTGGTGACGGGCCGCGGCCGATCGAATCACGGGCAACCGGCCCCCGAGCCGTGGTGGTCCGGTGCGGTGGCGGCTGGTCCGGTGCGGCCCCTGGGGCCATGTTGTCACGCGCCGGTCACACGGCCCTGCCACCGTTCCCGCAGACGTGCTCCCTCCGCGTCACCCGCCCCCGGCCCGTCACCCCCGGTGCATTCACGAGGGAGGAGGTCACATCGTGCTCGCGTCCCTCTTCCGGCGTCGGTCCGGCAGCCCCGCGGAGATCGAGGCCGCGCGCCGGCGGTCCGTCGAGCGCCTGAACGGCCTGCGGCCCACCGTCACCACCACCAGCCTGCCTGCACCGTCCACCGGCTCGCCCGGGGAGGGAGGGACGCCTTCCGCGAACGGAGGCACGCCTCCCGCGGAGGGCGGCGACCGGGCTCCCGATCCCGACCACGTCGCGGCATCCACCCCGGAGCTGGTGGAGGTGGCGATCCCGGAGCCGTCTGGCCGGCTGGTCGCCGTGGGTCCGGGAGCCCCGGTCTCCGGAACCCCGGGCATCGCACAGGTCAGGATGCCCAGCTGCTACTGGTGAGGCACGGCACTGCGGCACGCGCTCGCGTGGAGCAACTACGATGACGTGGTCCGCTCCGGCGGGCGAGCCGAGGTGGCGGAACCGGCAGACGCGGCGGTCTTAAACACCGCTGTCCGCAAGGACGTCAGGGTTCGAACCCCTGTCTCGGCACCAGGCGCTGCGGCACCGGCCACGTGATGCCGGCCGCGGGCTTCGGATGCGCGGGTTCAGCGGCGGCCGAAGAAGCCGCGCTTCTCCTTCTTCGCATCGACGACGCCGGTCACGGAGGCTCCGAACAGCTGGTCCGCCAGGGCGCGGAACTTGTCCGCGGGTGCCGATCTCGGAGAGCCGGTCACCACCGGGATGCCCTCGTTGACCGCCTTGAGGTACACGAAGGAGTCGTACGGAAGCTCCGCCGTGATCTTGGCGTCCAGCGCCGACTCGATGTCCGACCGCTTCAGGAGCTCCCGGGCGAAGACGTTGTTGAGAACGAACATGGTCTGGGAGCCCAGCGCTCCCGTGTCCGCAAGCTGCTCGAGGAGCAACCGCACGGCGTTCAGGGCGGGGATCTCCGGCAGCACGGGGACCACGACGGTGTCCGCCCGTGCGAACAGGGGCGCCTGCCGGTCGTCCATGGCCGTGCCGGCGTCCACGATGACGATGTCGAACGCATCCAGCGCCCGGGCGATGAGCGCCGCGATGTGGTCACTGCGGATGAGGCCGGAGAAGGCCGGGGAGGGCGGCGCGGCAAGGACGCTCAGACCGCCGGGGACGGTCATGGCGTAGGTGCGCATCACCTCGCCGTCCTGGAGGGCGAGGTCGTCGCGCGTCACGTCAAGGAGGGTCTGCTTGGGCTGCAGGTTGAGGTGCGAGGCGACCTGGCCGAAGGAGAGGTCAAGGTCCAGGAGCAGCACGCGCCCCGGATAGCGCTCCGCGGCAACCACCGCGAGGTTGGTGGCCACCGTGGTGGTGCCCACGCCGCCCTTGGGGCTGAACACACCCACGAGCCGCTTGCCGGTGCCGGCGCCGATGGCTCCCGGTGTGCCCGTGCCCACGCGCTGGGCCGAGAGCGCGATGGCCTCCACGAGCGCCAGCAGCTGGGTGGGCTGGAATGGGCGCGTGATGACGTCGTCCGCGCCCGCCTCCAGCAGGGCGATCCGCTCATCCAGGGACGAGCCGGCCGCGATGCCCAGGATGTGGATGGCGTCGCCGCCTGGGGCGGCCTTCAGCAGCTCGATGACGCGGGCCGGCTCCAGGGGCGGCGGCGAGCTCTCCACCACGCACAGGCTGTACGAGGACGCCGACGAGGCGAAGTCCTCGCTCCGGGTGACCACGGTGACACCGTGGCCTGCCGAACCGAGGGTCTCCGCCAGTCCCTGGACGCTGGACTTGTCTTGCGCAAGGATGAGGATTGAGAGTTGCACGTGGTCCCCGAGTGAGGTCCTGCGCGGTCCCCGGCCGCAGGTGCGCCCCAGTCTACAGGGGACCTCCGCAGGGCGTGCTATCCTCCCCGGGTCCTTTCGGCTCCGTGCCGGCATGCCGTCAACGGGGCACTATCCCATTGGAAGGAGTTGAGC
>CAIYZX010000774.1 GCA_903930745.1 uncultured Chloroflexota bacterium
CCCGGTGAACGTGAACGTGGCGGTGGCCCTGGCGGCCTTGGACCACTTGAGCGAGCCGCCGGAGTAGCCCGCCCCCGTGACCGAGGTCCAGGTGCCGGCGTACTTGACGGCGGTGTTGGACTGCTGGACGACGCGGGCCGCTGTGGGCGGCCACTCGATCATTGTCCAGGCACCGGTGCTGGCGGTGGCCTTGATCCGGAACGAGAACTTGCCGGTGGTGGGCACGGTGCTGTTGACGGACGTGGCCGTGGCGGAGGCCAGCGGAACGGAGATCCAGCCCGCGTCCATGCACGGGGCGGCGGAGCAGCGCCAGACCTCGTACCTCGCGATCGTCGCGAAGGGGGCGGAGGCGCTCCAGGAGAGCCTGACCGGCATGGCCGGGGTGGCACCTGCCGGCAGGATCACACCCGTGCGGATCACGATGGACGGCGGCGCGCCGAACGTGGGCGCCATGGGCACGAAGGCCGCGCTGACCGTGGCGCCTGGCGCCATCTGGAAGGTGCACTCGCTGCCGATGGTCCCGGCGCACGCCCCGCCCCACGAATCCAGCACGTAGCCGTCCGCCGGGGTGGCGGTCAGCGTGACGCTCGTCGCGAAGTCCTTGGTGGCCTCGCAGGCGCCGGGGCAGGTGATCCCGGAGCCCGTGATCGTGCCGTGGGCCGGCTCCTCAACCGTGAGCGTGCCCTGGCACGGGTTGTGCGGCGCCTCCCAGAGGAGGAACGGGTAGCCGTCGTTGTACGCAGCACAGATGCCCCAGGTGTCAACGGTGTCGCCCAGGGCCGCCCAGCCATCCGCCATGGCCCAAGCGGAGGCCCAGCCGTCAGGGTCGGTGTTGCCCACGGTGTAGAGGCTCCGCGTCTGCATCGCCGCCGTGGGCAGACCCTCCACGCCCGGGGTGGCACCGGCGATGGCCGGGGAGCCCTGGGTGGTGGCGGTCGTGTCGAAGTAGGAGGTTGGCGTCACCGTCAGCGCCGGGTTGGCCTGGGCGATGAAGCCGCTCACGTTGGTGACCGCCGGGACCGCAACCGTGGTGTACACGTTCGTGATGGTCCCACCGGTCGCGTACTCGGCGAACCCGCCGATCCAGCTGCCGCCCGGCGCCGAGATGGAGCCACGCGCATAGGCGTCCGCGATGGCCGCGGAGCCGGTCATGCCGCCGGCGAAACCACCAATCGTGGAGGCGCCCGGGTAGGCAGTGATCGCCTCCACGGAGCTGGACCGCTGGACGAGGCCCCCGTCCACGGTGCCCACCAGGCCGCCCAGGTAGGACGGATAGCGCTGGGTGGAGACGGCGTGGAGCTCGCCCTGGGCGTGGGCCTGGGTCACGGTGGAGTCCGTGACGTAGCCGATCAGGCCGCCTGCCTGTGACACCGTGCCGGTGGCAGACGCGAAGATCGTGCTCAGCGCCGTCGCGTTGAGCACGCTCAACCGCATCGCCCCGCCCACGAGGCCCCCCACCTGCTGCACCGTCACATTGGCGAACTGGTCAGCCGCCCCGGAGGCGTCGGCCGTCACGGTGCCGTTCACGGTGGCACTCTCGATGGTCAGGTCCTGGGCGTACCCCACGAGACCGCCCACGTAGGAGAGCGACACGTCCGCGGTGGAGGCGAGGCCCTGCGTGGTGAAGGCATTCACGTTGCCGGTCATGAGCGCCGTGGTGATGGACCCACCGTAGGCGCACCCGACGAGGCCGCCCACGCCGGCAGACAGGCCATCGACGCCACCCGTGTACGGCGTGCCGCTGGACGTGACGTTCTCAAGCGTGGTGTTGCCGTAGTCCATCCGGCCAACCACGCCGCCCACGCAGTTGGAGCCCGCGCCCGCATGAACGTCCACGCTCGCGATGATGTTGGAGATCGTGGTGTTGGCGGCAAGGCCCACGAGACCGCCGATGTTGGTGGTGGACAGGTTCTCATCGGCTGCCGCCACGTTGCCATGGGACAGCTGGACTCCGGTGATCGTGGCCCCGGACGTGCGGCCGAACAGGCCCTGGGCGCCGGCGGAGGCAGAGATGTTGAGGTAGTCGATGAGGTGCCCACCGCCGTCGTAGCTGCCCGTGAACGGTGAGTCCGCGGTGCCGATGCCGTGCGGCCACGCCGGGTCACCCAGGGTCACGTCCGCGGTCTGCAGGAAGCTGGAGGTCCAGTACGCGCTGTCACCGGCGATGCAGCTGAGCTCCGTCCCCGTCGCGACCTGGAATGGCGCCTCGGCCGTGCCGGCACCGGCCAGGAGGCACGAGCCAACGCCGTCGGAGGCGGTGGCCGACACCGCGCCGGGCAGGAGCAGCGCCGCCATGGACGCGGCGAGCATCAGCGAGCGAAGGCCGGTGGCAACGGGCATGGCTGGCAGGCCTCCGGGCGGCGGGCGAGAGCACCACGGCAGGACGCCTGGTGTGGTCCGCCCATGGTGGCACATCGGGCTGTCCCGATTGCCCCGGTTTGGGGAGGCGGGAGGGAGCGGAGGCGGGCGGTGGTGGACCAGCGGCTCCAGCGCAACCGGTTCGACGTGCGCCCGGACGGCTCCTTCGCCGCCACCTCGTTCCAGGTCCTCGCGGAGGGGCTCCCCTTCCCCATCGTGCGCTGAGGCGCGAGCGCGCGTCGGCGCGGGCCGGCGCCTCCGCGGGCCGGCGCCTCCGCGCCTCCCGGGCTACTTGAGCGTGACGAACGCGTCCAGGTCGATGCGCGGGCGGCCCGCCGTGGCCAGCACGGTGATCTTGACCGTGTGGGTCTTGGACGCGCCGGACCAGCGCCAGGCGATGTAGCGGTGGGCGGTGGTTCCCTTGAGGTCCACGACCACGGCCTTCGCGCCATCCACGGAGATCGCCACCTTGCCGCGCAGCGCGGCCCGGTCCACCACGAGCGCCACCTGCGAGCCCGGGAAGGTGAACGTGGCCGTGGAGCGAGCCGTCTTGGACCACTTGAGCGAGCCGCCGGAGAAGGCGGTGGACGAGGCGGCCGTCCAGGTGCCCGCGTACTTCACGGTGGTGGCGGACTGCTGGACGAGCCGGGCGGAGCGGGTGGCGCCGGCCACGGCGGTGCTGTCACCGTGCGCGCTGTGCGCCGTGACCCGGAACCGGAACGTGCCGGCGGAGGGGACCGCGGTGGTGGTTGAGGTCGCGGGCGCCGCAACCTCGGCGACGAACGTGTACGCGCCGCCGTTCTTCGAGATCTCCAGCGTGTACCCCGTGGTGGCGGAGCTGCCGGCAGAGGCGCCCCAGGTCACGGTGACCGGGATCGCGGAGGCCAGGGCGGCGGACGGGACCGCCACGCCGGTCCGCAGCGTGGCCGCGGGCGCCGTGGTGATGACCGGGAGCTCGATCGGCAGGAAGGTGGCCCCAACCGTCCGGTTCACGTCCATCAAGAAGTCGCAGGTGGTGTAGAACCCGCTGCACGCGCCCGTCCAGTTGGCCAGGTAGTAGCCGCTGTCCGGGGTCGCCGTGAGCGCGACCGCGGCGTTGTAGACATAGGTGGAGACGCAGTCGGCCGCCGGGCAGCTGATGCCCGCGGGGGACGAGGTGACGGAGCCGTTCGCCAGTGGCTCCACCGTCAGGGTGCGCACGCACGGGTTGGTGGCGTGCTCCCAGAGCAGGTACGGGAAGCCGTTGTTGGCACCCGCGCAGATGCCCCAGGTGCTGGAGCCCCCCGGTGTCGTCCAGCCGTCCGTGATCTCCCAGGCGGACGTGAAGGCACCGCCCGGGCCGGTGCCGCCGGTGGCGAAGGTGGCGTGCTCCTTGAGCGCCGCGGTGCCCAGGGCAACGATGTGGGCCGTGGCCGTGTCGCCCGCACCCGTGCTGGTGCCGGACGTGTCCACGTCGAAGAAGGACGTGGGCGCCACGCCGAGCGGAGTGGAGCCGTCGTTGCTGCCGATGAGGCCGCCCGTCGCGGGATCCGCCGGGTAGCCAACCGCCGCGTAGCTGTTGTAGATCGCTCCGCCGACCGAGT
Source organism: uncultured Chloroflexota bacterium (assembly GCA_903930745.1). Lineage (GTDB taxonomy): Bacteria > Chloroflexota > Limnocylindria > Limnocylindrales > CSP1-4 > CAIXZV01. Next base: position 3,942 of record CAIYZX010000774.1, read on the forward strand.
AGCCGATGAGGCCGCCAACCTTGGCCATCCCGCCCTGGCGGATCGAGCCGGTGGCGTACCCGTCGAAGAGGCTGAAGGCGCCACCACTGCCGCTGCCGGTATGGCCGAAGAGACCGCCAACTTCCTGGCCGGCGACGGCTTCGGTCAGGTGGATGGAGGCGTCGGCCCCCACCTCGGTGTACATCCCGCCGTTCGCCGTGCCAACGAGGCCGCCGACGTAGTTGCTCGAGTCTGTCGCCGACGTCAGGTCCAAGGCGAAGGCCGTCTTCGCCCGGGTCACCGTGGTGTCCGAGGCGAAGCCCGCCAGGCCACCCGCGTCGTCCACGTACCCCGTGGTGTACACGCCCGCATTGCCCGTGACGACGGCGTCCGTGATGAGGCCGCCGACGATGTTGCCGATGAGGCCACCGAGCGCGTCCACGTGCGCGTGGAAGCCGTTGGCTCCAATCACCTGGAGCGTGATCTGCATGTCGGCGCCCACGTTGGACATCGTCAGGTTCGTCCCGGTGCCCACCAGGCCGCCCACGTTCATCACGTCCACGAAGGAGGAGGCCGTCGCCGGGGCGGTGTGCAGGTCGATGTAGCCGCCCGCGGTGGAGTCCATGATGGTGCCCGCGTAGACGTAGCCCACCAGGCCGCCAACCCCGTCCGTGTGCCCGGAGGAGAGTCCATTGAGGGTGATGCTGGTGGTCGCATGGACGTTGTCCAGGTACGACGGCACGACATCGTCCATGCCGCCCACGACGCCGCCAATGGCACTGGCGGCCAGCGCGCCGGTGGTGCCGATGTTCGAGGTCACGATGGTGTCGGCGATGTAGCTGCCGCCGGCCATGTAGCCCGCGAGCCCGCCCACCCAGTTGAAGCCGTCCTCGCTCGGCGGCTGGACAATCGCAACGGAGAGCGTGAGCGCCCCGATCGCCGCGTTGTCCAGGTAGCCGAACATCCCCTCGTACGCGTCGGCGATGACCAGGCCCAGGCCCGTGATGCTGTGGTCGCCGCCGCTGTAGGAGCCGGTGAAGCGCGTGGCGTCGTTGCCGATGCCGTGCGTCCACGCCGGACCGCCGCTCATGTCCAGGTCCGCGTCCTGCGCGAAGTCTGACGCCCAGTAGGCGCTGTTGTCCTTGAGGCAGGTGAGATCCGCGGGCGTGGCGATATGGAACGGGTCGCCGGGCGTGCCGGAGCCGTTGAAGCCGCAGGCGCCAACGCTGTCCGTGGCCCGCGCCGGGGCGGCCGATGCCGGGAGCGCCAAGGCCGCGACGGCGGTGGCCAGGAGGAGGGACATGAAGCGACGCGCGATGCGCGCGCGGACAGGGGCGAGGTGCACGGGCTTCTCCGGAGGACGCTGGACGGAAGGCACGCCCACACACCGGGGCGCCGCGAGGCGTGAGGGTACCGGGTCCCAGCGCGCGCGCAAGTCCCGGTTCCACGGGGGTTGATCCGGATGGTGGGGTACACTCCGGGCCTTCGATGTTTGCGGGCGCCCCCGGTCTGCGCCCACCGGCCACCAGGCCGCAGATCTTGAGCCCACTTCACCAGATGCCCTGACCGGTCCCAGCGCCACCCGATCCGAGGGTGCGGCGCGCGGGTGGGCCACCAGGAGCACTGCACCCATGACCTTCGACAGCCTCGGGCTGGCCCCTGCCTATCTTCGTGCCGTCGCGGACGAGGGCTACACGGAGCCCACACCCGTCCAGGCCAAGGCCATCCCCATCGTCCTCGCCGGCCGCGACCTGCTCGCGGGCGCCCAGACCGGCACCGGCAAGACCGCCGCGTTCGTGCTGCCGATGCTGCAGCGCCTCCACGATTCGGATCCCGGCGCCGGCGTCGCGCACGGCACGCACTCCGCACGCCCCGGCGGCGGCCGCGCCACCCGCCCCACGCCCCCGGTCCGCGCCCTGGTCCTCGCCCCCACCCGCGAGCTCGCGCTCCAGGTGGAGGAGAGCGTCCGGACGTACGGGCGCCACCGGCCGATGACGTCCGTCGCCATCTACGGCGGTGTGGGCTTCAACCCCCAGGTGGCCTCGCTCCGGCGCGGCGCGCCCATCGTGGTGGCCACCCCGGGCCGCCTGCTTGACCATGTCTCGCAGGGCACCATCGACCTGTCGCGCGTGGAGATCCTCGTCCTGGACGAGGCGGACCGCATGCTGGACATGGGCTTCATCCGCGACATCCGCAAGGTGCTCGCGCTGCTGCCGCCCC
>CAIYZX010000775.1 GCA_903930745.1 uncultured Chloroflexota bacterium
GAAGATCTCGTCGATCGTCATGTCGTACACCGTGACGTCGCCGTCCTTCTTGCCGGTGAGCGGCGCGGCGATGTCGTTGATGTAGACCTGCGGGACCTTCAGCCAGGACGGAGCCTCGCCAAGGGACGCGGGGCCCTCGGCGGCGCCGAGGATGTCGGCGAGCTTGTTGAAGATGTCCGGGCTGACCGGGTCGAAGATCGCCTTGATGGCCGGGGCCAGGTTGCCGACGTACCGGCGGACCACCTCGCGGGCGGCGATGTCGTGGGACGTCCAGCCGGCCGGGATGTTGGGATCCAACGACGGCGAGGGCGCGGCGGTGGCGGGCGCGGCGGTGGCGGGCGCGGCGGTCGCCGGGGCGGCGGTCGCCGGGGCGGCGGTGGCTCCGCCGGCGGTCGCGGCAGGCCCGAAGCTCCACGCCGGCGTGGTGCTGGACTGGCAGGCCGCGACGCTGGCCGCGATGGCGGTCAGGCCGGCGGCGCCGGCGACGCCGAGGAAGCCACGGCGGCTGAGCGGGCCCTTGTCCTCGGACTCGGCCGGGGACGCGGCGGGCTGGTTGGGCTGGGTGGGCTCCACGGGCAGGGGCACTCCTATGTCCAAGGTTGCTGGATTGACGAATGGTCCGGGGGAATCCACGCTCCTGCGAAGTGACCAATGGCCCGAACGGTGGGGCGAGGTGTCTCCCAGCGACGCGCATGCTGATAGGCTCCGCAGCGATGGCGCAGCATTCTTCTACCAGAAGTCCAGTCGTGACATCGGCCAACCCGTTTCCCATGGTCTCGGCGCTCGAGGCCTTCGAGCGCTGGCAGGAGGACCCCGGTGAGGGGCGCCTGGCCGCGTTCACCGCCCGTCTCGAGGACACCGTCCGCGCTGCCGGTGGCTCCGGTGCCCTGATCCAGGTCTGCGCGCCGCCGCTCAGGACCATCGCGGTGGCCGTGGGCACGCTGGCAGGCCTGCCCGGGGATGACCTGCTGCGCTATCCAAGGCACGCGTTGGGCTCCCACGAGGTGCACGACGCGCTCGGCGTCCTCTACCTCGACGCGCCGGAGGCGTCGGCACCCGAGCTGGTCCGCGGGATGGAGTTCATCGTGGAGGCCGCCTGGAGCCGCGCAGAGGTGCACGGCCGCGCCGAGCGGCTGAGTGCGCTGGAGTCCGCGACGCGGGCGATCGCCGGGGAGCTGGACATCGATCGCGTGCTGACCCTCATCGTGGAGCGCGTGCGCGAGCTGGTGGGGGCCAACTTCGCGGCCCTCGGCATTGCGGACGGCCGCGGCCGGATCGAGCGCTTCATCACCAGCGGCATCTCCCCGGAGGTGCGGGCCATCATCGGCCACGTGCCGCTGGGCCACGGCCTCCTGGGGATGGTGATCCGGGACGGGCGGACGATCCGCGCCTCGGACATCGCCGCCCATCCCGCGCACTACGGGTTCCCGCCCCACCACCCGGTCATGACGTCCTTCCTTGGCGCCGCGGTCATGGTGAAGGGCAGGTCCGTGGGCAACCTCTACCTCTCCGACAAGCACGACGACGAGCCGTTCACCACCGATGACGAGCACCTCGTGGAGATGTTCGCCGTCCACGCGGGCATCGCCATCGAGAACGCGCGGCTCCACGACCAGGTGCAGCGGCTCGCGGTGGTGGAGGAGCGCGAGCGCATCGGCAAGGACCTGCACGACGGGATCATCCAGGCCATCTACGGGATCGGCCTCTCGCTCGAGGACGTGCCGGAGCTCGTGGAGGACGAGGAGGGTCGCACGGAGGCCGTGGCGCGCGTGGACCGCGCCATCGACGCGCTCAATCTCGTCATCGCGGACATCCGCTCGTACATCCTGCGGCTCCGCCCGGCGATGGGCGGCCCGGAGGACCCGGTTGAGGCGCTCGCCCGCCTCGCCGAGGAGCTGGGGATGCACGCGGTCATCGACCTCGAGGTTGACCTCGAGGGGGGTGCCGCCGCCCTCCGGGCGATGTCGCCCGACCGTGCGTCGGACCTGCTGTTCATCGCCCGCGAGGCGCTGTCCAACGTGTCCCGCCACGCCGGTGCCAGTCGCGCCGCGCTGGTCCTGGACGACACCGCGGAGGGCCTCCTGCTGTGCGTGGAGGACAACGGGCGCGGCTTCGACCCCGCGCGCGTCGCGGGTCCGGACTCCCA
>CAIYZX010000776.1 GCA_903930745.1 uncultured Chloroflexota bacterium
CCGCTTCCCGTCCGTGACCGGCTCCGGCTCCGCGGCCTGGACCCGGCCGCCCGCTACGCCGTGACGCGCTGGACGTCCTTCGACGGCCCGGATCTCACGTTCGAGCGCGGGGGCGACGAGCTGATGCGGGTGGGAATCGCCATCGAGCCGCCGGACGGCGAGGTGGTCGCGGGGGAGAACCCGGACGGCGTGCGCATCGTCCGCCACGACTTCACGTTCCGCCTCTTCGACATCGTCCGGATCTCGGACGGGGCCCGCCAGACCCTCCGCGGTTCGATCTACCGCGCGTAGCTCCCAGAGGCTTGGCGCCTACAGGACCCTTCGGGCTCCCGCGGAGGCGGCCACCTCGAGGACGCGGGGGGCGAGGCCCGTGCGGGCCGGGTAGTCACGCATCACGGCCTCGCGCAGCGCCGGGACGGCGGAGCGGCGGACCAGGTTGATCGTGCAGCCACCGAAGCCCGCGCCGGTGAGCCGGGCGCCGATGACGCCATCCACGCCGCTCGCGATCTCCACGAGGGCGTCCAGCTCCGGGGACGAGATCTCGAACAGGTCCCGCATGGAGGCGTGGCTGGCGCCGAAGAGCCGGCCAACCTCGGCGAGGTCGCCCGCCTCGAAGGCCGCCACGGCGGCGAGCACACGGCCATTCTCGTGAACGATGTGCTCCGCGCGGGCCGCCACCACCGGGTCCAGGCGCGGGCGCGCCTCCTCCAGCATGGCGGCGGTGACGTCACGAAGGGAGGCCTCGCCGGGCTCGCCGCCCAGGATGGCCGCTGCGGCCGCCTCGCACTGGGATCGCCGCTCGTTGTACGCGGAGGTCTCCAGCTTGCGCGGCGAGCCGGAGTGGCACGCCACGAGCGCGAGGTCCGGGTCCGCCATCGGGATGGCCCTGTGCTCCAGGGAGCGGCAGTCCAGCAGGAGCGCGTGGCCCGGCCGGCCCAGCGAGGACGCGAACTGGTCCATGAGGCCGCAGTTGACGCCCACGTAGCCGTTCTCCGCCCGCTGCGCGGTCTGGGCGAGCGTCATCCGGTCCGTGGCAGGCAGCTCCCCGCCGGAGAGGGCCAGGGACGAGCAGAGCTCCAGCGCCGCCGAGGACGAGAGGCCCGAACCCTGCGGCAGGTCCGATGCCAGCACGCCCCGGAACCCCTGCGTTTGCAGCCCGCGCTCGGCGAGCGCCCAAGCGGTGGCGGCAACGTAGTCGATCCAGGCACCGCGCTTGGGCCCCAGGTCGTCCAGGTTGAAGCCCAGCGTCTCACCGGTCGCCGCCAGGGTCAGCTCCACGCGCCGGTCCGCGGTGGGGACGAGGGCGATGGCGATGCCGAGGTCGATGGCCACCGGGAGCACGAACCCCAGGTTGTAGTCCGTGTGCTCGCCGATCAGGTTGACGCGCCCGGGGGCGTGGACCACGCGGACGTCGGCGGGGCGGGCGGCGGCCTCATTCGAGATCGCGAGGAGGAGGTCCGCGAGCGCACGGGGGTCGCGCGCCAGGGCGGCGGGATCGGGATGGGGAAGAGCGGAGCTGGTCATCGGGTGAAGCCTATCGTGCACGCGGCCCCGCGTCCTCGCGCGCTGCCGCTGCGTCCTCGCGCGCGCCGGCGCCGGTACACTCGCGCGATGCAACGCGGTACCTCCTGGGTCTGGATCGTCTTCCTCGCCCTCGGCTTCTTCTGGGGAAGCTCCTACCTCTGGATCAAGATCGGCCTGGAGTCCCTCCCGCCGCTCACCCTGATCTCCCTCCGGCTCGCCCTGGGCGCGGCGTTCCTCGCCACGGTGGTCGCCATCGCGAAGCAGGAGCTGCCGAAGACCCGGCGGATGTATGGCCACCTGCTGGTGATGGCGGTGGTGAACATCGTCATCCCGTTCATGCTCATCGGCTATGGCGAGCAGTCGATCGACTCCGCGCTGGCGTCCATCCTCAACGCAACCGTTCCGCTGACGGTCATCGTGCTGGCGCCGCTCTTCCTGCCGGACGAGCGCGTGACCCTGGCCAAGGCCGCCGGCCTCGCGGTGGGCTTCGCGGGCGTGATCATCCTGCTCGCGCCTGACCTGCTGCACCTGTCCGATGCCAGTCTCGAGGGCGAGCTGATGCTCCTTGGCTCGTCCGTCAGCTACGGCGTGGGCGGCGTGTACTCGCGCAGGAACGTGCACGGGCTGCGGCCGATGGTCCCTGCCCTGTTCCAGGTGGGCTTCGCCGCCTGCATCATGGTCCCGCTGGCGCTGATCGTGGACCGGCCTTGGGAGACGGTTCACCCGGAGCCCTCGGCGATCGTCGCCGTGTTGTGGCTGGGCCTGCTGGGCTCCGGCCTCGCGTACCTGTGCTTCTTCACGATCCTGCAGCGCTGGGGCGCCACGCGGACCTCCACGGTGGCCTACCTGCTGCCGGTGGTGGGCATCGTGGCGGGCGCGCTGGTGCTCAATGACCCGGTGACCATCGAGCGCGTGGTGGGCACGCTGCTCGTCATCGCGGGCATCGCGCTGGTCTCGTCCTGGGCGGCGATCAGGCGGCTCCTCCGCCGGGGCGACGCGACCGCCGCCTGATCCCTGCCGGGCCGCGTGGGCCGCGCCCGCTGGGGCCGCCGGGTGCCGCCGGGACGCGCCCGCTGGGGCCGCCGCGCCGGGCATGACGTTAGACGCCCGGATGCTGAATGACGTCAAGCCTCGCCGCCGAGCCATCCTTGACGTCATGTTCAGCATCCCCGGTGCTCGGCGTGACGTTACGCAGCCCTTCGGCCGGACCCTTGGCGTCATTCAGCATCCCCGGTGCTACGCCCTCGGACGCTTGACGTCACGTTCAGCATCCCCGGTGCTACGCGCTCCGCGAGGATGCCCCGGCGTAGGCCGCTGCCGCGCACGGTCCCGGAGCTAGACCGCCGCCGGCTCCACGACCAGCCGGTCCGGCACGCTCGTCCAGGCCACAACGGACCCCAGCACCGCGCACACGGCGAAGAGCCCGAACACCACCATCGGCCCGGCGCCGTCCCAAAGGAGTCCGCCGCCCACGTTCGCGGCCAGCGCCGCCGCCCCACCC
>CAIYZX010000777.1 GCA_903930745.1 uncultured Chloroflexota bacterium
CAGCGTGTCCACCACCACGGACCGCGTGAACAGCCAGTCCGTGTGGGCGGCGTTGCAGCGGGCGACCAGGTCGTCGATGCGGACGGGGACGCCCCGCTCCATCCGGGCCACGGCGTCGATGACGCGCAGCGCGCTGAACGGATCGCCGCTCTCCGCGATGACCGGAGGCGCGGGCAGGGTGTCCGGGAGGCCGGCGGGGGCGGGTCTGCGGCCGGGCGTGCCGGCGGGGGTGCTCATGGCCGCGAGGCTAGCACGCGATCGCCGCCGGGCCGGAGTCGCAGCCCCGGGACTCCCTTCGGCCCCGGGACTCCGCCCTCGGCCCCGGGACGGAGCCGTAGCCCCGGGACTCCGCGCTCGGCCCCGGGGCTACGATGCACCTGCACGCGGCGCCGCACGGGCGCCCTGACGGAGCACCGATGCCCAAGCCCCCCGCCAAGCCCAGGACCCGGCCCGGCGACCGCAGGTCCGGCCCGCCGCAGCACCTTGACCTCGGCGAGCTGACCGCGTTTGCCGGCTGGGCCATCGAGTCCCACGGCGACTACGACCACGTCCTGTTCGCGGACGAGGACCTGGGCCAGGCCGAGGCCATCGCCGCCGAGCTCCTCGCCTGCCGCCTGGAGCGCTGCCGCCTGGACGGCCTGGTGATCTCCAAGTCCCGCCTCGTGGACACGCACCTGCGGGACTGCGGCGCCACCAGCCTGGACGTGACGGACGGCCAGTGGCGGAACGTGCTGGTGGAGGGCGGTCGCATCGGCGCCCTGCAGGCCGCGGGCGGGCAGTGGGCGTCCGTCCGGATCCGCGGCGTCCGCATCGACTACGGCGCCCTCAACGGCGCCCGCCTGGACGACGTGATCTTCGAGGACTGCGAGATCGGCGAGCTGGATCTCGGCATGGGCCAGCTGAAGCGCCTGGCCTTCGAGCGCTGCCGCATCGGCGTCCTGGACCTGGAGTTCGGCTTCTGCGAGGAGGTCAACCTGGCCGGGGCGGAGATCGAGAAGCTCCGCGGCGTGGGCTACCTCCGCGGAGCCACGGTATCCGCGAGCCAGCTGCTGGACCTGGCGCCGGACATGGCGCGCCATCTCGGGATCAAGGTGTCCCGGACGGGTACGGGCGCCGATGACGACGCCGCAGGGGCCGATGGCGCGACCGATGACGCGACCGACGGCGCCCTGCTCCCGGAGCGCCCCCGGAACCGGTGAGCGCTGCGAGGCGTCCGGGCGGCATGCAATCGCTCGTGCGCGCCCTCGCCCTCCCCCTGCTGCTTGTCTGCCTTTCGGGCAGCCTCGTCGCCTGCGACGCCGTCACGCGCGTCACCGGCCCCCGGTCCTGGGTCTCCACCGCGGAGCTGGCATCGGGCGGCAAGCAGGTCATCACCGTCACGGACACCACCGGCAAGGTGACGGACGCGGAGATCGATCCCGCCGGCGTGAAGGACACCCCCACGGACTCGGCGGTCAACGTGGCCGGGCGGCCGGACCAGGTGCTCATCGGCTGGGTGGGCGGCACGTGCGCGGAGACCACGGACATCTCGCTCGCGGCCGGTCAGCCCGGCGTGGCGGCGGTCATCAAGATCACCCCGAACTCCGATGGGTGTGACGCGATGGGCGTGCTCCACGTGCTGCGCCTCACGTTCAGCGGCGCGATGCCCGCGAACCAGGTGGGCGTCACCACCGAGTACTAGGCGGCGTCAGCGCGACCCGTCGCCGAGGGGTTCGGTCTCGGCTTCGGTCTCGGCTTCGGCGCCTTCGTCCGCTTCGTCGGCTTCGTCGGCGCCCGCGCCCGGGTCACGGCCGGCGAACGGGTTCGGCAGCACGTCGTCCGGCATGGCGATCGTGAAGCGGGAGCCATCGGCCGCGGCCACCGCATCGTCCGGCCGCGCGTGGCGGACCAGCTCCTCCGGGGGCGGCATGTTCCGCATGACCTGCTGCTCGAACCCGAACAGCACCCCGCCGATGCTCTGGCTCACGGAGCGCTTCCGGCGCGCCTTGCCCATGCCCTGCCCTGCCCCTACGCCCCGGCGGCGGCGGGAACCGGCATGGGCGCCTCGGGGCGTGCCTTGCGGATCGCCAGGGCAGCGAGACCCGCGGTGATCGCGAGGCCACCCGCCACCCAGTAGGCGGACGCGTAGGTGCCGGCCACGTCGTGGACCCAGCCCGCGGCCACCGCCGCGATCGCCGCCCCCGCCATGTGGCTGAAGTAGACCCAGCCGTAGACCGGACCCACGTTGCGGCGGCCGAAGCGGTCCGCGATCAGCATGACCGTGGGCGGCACGGTGGCGATGTAGTCCAGGCCGAAGACCACCGCGAACCCCACGATGTCCAGCTCGTTGCTGATGAACGGCAGGTAGAGCAGCGAGAGCCCGCGGAAGCCG
>CAIYZX010000778.1 GCA_903930745.1 uncultured Chloroflexota bacterium
GAGAAGGCGTCCTTCTCGTTGACGATGGCGATCCGCCGGATGGACGGGTCCGCCGCGAGCGCGAGATCGATGGCGCCGGCCAGGTAGCGCGACGCCGGCGTGTAGACCTGGTAGATGCCGGTGTAGCCCTGCTCCATCGTGGCGTCGTCCGCGCCGCCGGCCGTGATCATGATCCGGCCCGCCTGCTCGGAGATCACCGCGGCGGCCTTCACGAGGCCACTGGAGTACGGCGAGAGCAGGACGTCCACGTCATCCTCTGCCACGAGGCGCGTGTAGAGCGCCTGGACGCGGTCCGCCTTGGACTCGTCGTCGTAGGACACCAGGTCCGGCATGAGGATGGTCCCGTCGGCCAGGCGGATGCCGCCCGCGGCCCGCACGTCGGCCGCCCACAGCTGGATCCCCTGGACCTGCTTGGCGGAGGCGACCTGCTGGGCACCCGTCAGCGACGCCGTGAAGCCGATGCGCAGGGGTCGCGTGCCACCGGTTGTCGCGGCGCCGGCGCCCGGTTCGCCGGAACCGGGGGAGGCGACCGGCGCGGAGGAGGGAGCCGTTGCGCCACATGCCGCGGCCAGGGTGATGACGGCCGCAGCCGCGAGGACCCGGATCCCTCGCACGATCGTGACTCCACAGCGCGTGACGGCCCCCGCGTGGGTACGTGGCCACTCTAGTCACGGCAGGTGACGCTCGACCGGTCCAACCAGCCCGCAGCCGGAGTCCCCATGGCCCCCATTCCACGCGGTGCAGGCCCGCCCGAAGGTGCTGGACCGGCACGCTCACGGGGCGCTTCGGCCCGCACCGCTCGGAGGTGCCGGGGTGGACAATCGCGGAGCATCGGCGGTCCGTCCCGCACCGCCGCCCACGGGGAGTGCCGCCGCAATGTCCGCTCACGCCACCGTCACCGTCGAGATCCGCGACTCGATCGCCTGGCTCACCATCGCCAACCCGCCGGTCAACGCGCTCTCGGCAGAGCTGATCGACGCCCTCTCGGACGCGCTCGCCGCCCAGCAGCCGCCGGAGATCCGCGTGGTGGTCATCCGGGCCGCGTCTGACGCGCGGATCTTCTCGGCGGGCCACGACGTGAACGAGCTCCCGCGCAACGGCCGCGATCCGCTCACCTACAACGACCCGTTGCGCCGGATCATCCGCCAGATCGAGGCGCATCCCACGCCGGTCATCGCCATGGTGGGCGGCTCCGTCTGGGGCGGCGCATGCGAGCTGGTCCTCTCGTGCGACCTGATCGTCGCCGCCTCGGAGGCCACCTTCGCCATCACGCCGGCGCGCCTGGGCGTCCCATACAACCTGAGCGGCACGCTGAACCTCCTCAAGGTGAGCGACCTCCACTTCGTCAAGGAGATGCTCTTCACGGCGCGGCCGATCCCGGCGGGGCGCATGGCGGCCTACGGCGTGCTCAACGGCGTGGTGCCGGTCCAGGAGCTTGAGGCCACCACCGCGGACCTCGCGGCGGACATCGCGTCCGGCTCGCCGCTGGTCCACCAGGTCATGAAGGAGGAGCTGCGCGTCCTCGCCAACGCTCACCCCATGACACCGGAGGCCCACGAGCGGATCCAGGCACTGCGGCGCGAGGTCTACGACAGCGACGACTACCAGGAGGGCCTGCGCGCCTTCA
>CAIYZX010000779.1 GCA_903930745.1 uncultured Chloroflexota bacterium
CACTCGCCCGTTCTCGCGGAGGGGACGCCGCATGACCGGGCTAGCGGGCGGTCGTGGCCCCGTGCTGCGACCGCCCGTCCAGGAGGAGCGCTACGCCCGCCCGATCGCCAGCCGGTCAGGGCGGGCGTAGACGTTGTAGCCGTCCCCGCGCAGGAAGCCCACCAGCGTGAGGCCCAGGCGCTCCGCCGCCTCCACCGCGAGGTCAGACGGAGCGGACACGGCGGCCATCACGGACGCGCCCGCCATGGCCGCCTTCTGGACCAGCTCAAACCCCGCGCGGCCGCTCACCAGGATGATCCGCCCGTGGAGCGGGAGCTCGCCTGCGAGGAAGCGGCTGCCGATGAGCTTGTCCAGCGCGTTGTGCCTCCCAACGTCCTCGCGGGCCGCGACGAGCGTGCCGTCAGCCTCGAAGAGACCCGCGGCATGGATCCCGCCGGTGTGCGAGAACGCGGCCTGGTGGTCGCGGAGGCGCTGGGGCAGCTGCAGGAGGATGTCGCCCCTGATCACGGGCCCGTCCGGGATGGGCGCGCAGCGGACGCCCAGGTCGTCCAGGCTGGCCTTGCCGCAGATCCCGCACGAGGCGGTGGCCACGAAGTTGCGGTCCGCGATGCGGGCGGGGTCGAAGGGGCGCCGGAGGCGGACCAGGATCTCGTCGTCCGGCTCCGCGTTGGCGCCCGGGTCCGCGGCCTCGATGGCCAGGATGTCCGCGGGATCGTCGATCAGCCCCTCGGTCCGCAGGAAGCCCGCCGCGAGGTCCGCCTCGTCGCCGGGCGTGCGCATGGTGACCGCCACGTCGATGGGCGCCTGGCCGGGACCTGCCACGCGGATCGCCATGGGCTCCTCGCCCGCCAGCCGGTCCTCGCGCTCCTCCGCGCTCGCCCCGCGCACGGCGACGATGGGGCGTCGCGAAGCCTGGCGCTCCATGCTGGGCGCGTGCGCGTGGGGCAGGAGGGGGGCGGTCATCAGACGCGGATGCTACCGCGGACGGCGGGATCTGCCCCGGACGTCCTCCGCCCGGGCTTGCGGTAGCGGCTCGCCTCGCTCAGCGCTCCAGGTAGACCGCCTTCGCCATGGGCCGCAGGCAGTGCGTTGAGGACATGGCCGCGAGGTAGCCACCCGCGTTGAGCAGGGCCACGCCCTCGCCCTCGGCCACGTCAGGGAACGGGTAGTCCTCCGCGAAGACATCGCCCGCCTCGTTGATGTGACCCGCCACGGTGACCAGCTGCGTTCGCTCCCGCATGGGGTCGGCGAGTGTGAGGATCTCCTTGCTGTACTTGTAGATGAAGTACGAGCAGTCCACGTTCCACCCGGCGTCCAGTCCCACGAAGGTGGTGCCGCCGCGCCGCTCCACGCTGACCACCTCGGCCAGCATGACGCCCGCGTTCTTCATGACGAAGTCACCGGGCTCGAAGGCGGCCGTGACGCCGTAGGGCGCCAGGTGCTCGCGGATGACCTGCGCGTAGGCGTCCAGGTCCACCGGCTGCTCGTCGTCCCTGGCCACGCCGCCGAGGCCGCCGCCAACGTTGACCTCGCGGATCTCGTGGCCGGCGGCCAGGATCCGGTCTAGGAAGCGCGTGGCGTTGCGGAGCGCGCTCTCGAAGGATCCCAGCTGGTCGCCCAGCCAGCCGGAGCCCGCGTGGAAGTGCATCGTGTCCACCACGAGGCTGTGCCGCTCCACCGCCGCCAGGGCATCGTCCAGGCGGTCCGCCGTGATGCCGAACTTGGTGGGCCGCTCGCCGGCGTACGAGAGTGCCGCCGTGAAGCCGGCGCCGGCGGCGGGGTTGATCCGCAGGCCCACCGTCCGCCCGGGGGCGCGGCGCCCCAGCCGCTCCACCTGCGACACGCCATCGAGGTTGATGTGGATGGGGTGGGCGAGGAGCGTGTCCAGGTCCCGCTCGGACACGTTGGTGCCGGTGTGGCTGATCTCGTCCGCCTCCCAGCCGTTGGCGAGTGCGTGGAGCACCTCGCCGGGCGAGCAGACGTCCATCCCCACGCTCCCGGGCGCCCCGGGGGCGCCAAGCCCGCGCAGGACGGCGAGGATCCGCGGATCCGGGCAGGACTTCAGCGCGAAGCGCGTGCGGTACGTGACGCCGGCCCGCTGCAGCGCCCCCTGGAGCGCGCGCATGTTCTCGGCGGGACGCGCCAGGTCGTAGACGAAGAGCGGCGCACCGTGCTCGCGCAGCAGGGCCGAGAGGCTGGCGCCGTTGAGGGTCAGCTCGCCGCCGGCGGAGATGTCGTAGCCGCCCGTTCGCCACCAGCGGGGGGCGGGCCAGGTGGTGCCGGGGCCGGTCATGCGGGATCTCCGTTCGCTGGGGCAGGACGCGGGGCAGGACGCGGGGCAGGGCGCTGGGGCGGTGACTGGCGGCTGGCACGGTGCGGTCCGGGTGCCGCCGCGTCACGCGCCGCGATCAGCGCCCGGCGGGTCACCGGGTCCGCGAACGGATCCGGGCCATCCGCAACCGGGGTCCCCACGGCGACCAGGAGCCGCTCCGTGATGGCGGCGATCTGCTCCACCGCGGCCTCGAAGGCCTCGGCGTTCCGGGCTGCGGGGGCACGGAACCCGGAGATCTTGCGGACGTACTGGAGCGCAGCGGCGCGGGCCTCGCCGGTGGTGGCGGGACCCGCGTCGTCTGACTTGCGGAGCTGGCGGATGCTGCGGCACATGGCCGCAGCGTAGCCCTCCTAGTGGGCGGCGGGTGCCACCGTCTCGCGTTCGGTGGCGCCGTGCTCCGGCATCGTGGGCAGGAGCAGGCTCAGCACCACGCCCAGCAGCACGAACGCCGAGGCCACGAGGCCCGCGAGCCGCGTCGCATCCACGAACGCGTTCTCGATGGGCTCCACCATCTTCGGGAAGGACGAGAGGAACGCCGGGTTCCGGAAGCAGGCGGCCTGGTCGGCGGGCAGCGAGCCAAGGTCACCGCCGAAGGACGCCCCGCCGCTCATGAACGCGGACGGGTCGCGGAAGGCGGGCAGGATCTGGCCGGCGGACTCGTCCACCAGCGTGCTCACGAGCGCCACGCAC
>CAIYZX010000780.1 GCA_903930745.1 uncultured Chloroflexota bacterium
GGTGCCGATCGTGGTCACGGGCTTCGAGCCGCTGGACCTCCTCGAAGGCATCCACATGACCATCCGCCAGCTCGAGGAGGGCCGGCACGAGGTGGAGAACCAGTACACGCGCGCGGTGACCCGCGAGGGCGTGCCGCTGGCGCAGCAGCAGGTGCTCAAGGTCTTCGAAGTGGGCCCGCGCAAGTGGCGTGGCATCGGCGAGATCCCGGAGTCCGGGTACCGCCTCCGCCCCGAGTACGAGCGGTTCAACGCCGAGACGAAGTTCCAGGTGGACGAGATCCGCACCAACGAGCACCCGGCATGCGTCGCGGGCGCCATCCTGACCGGCGAGAAGACGCCCTTGGACTGCACCGCGTACGGGACGCTCTGCAACCCGCAGAAGCCGCTGGGCGCGCCCATGGTCTCGTCCGAGGGGACGTGCGCCGCGTTCTATGCGGCGGGCCGCGGCCTGGGCTCCGGCGGCGGGTTCTCCGCGCCCATCCAGCTGCTCAGCGTGGCCCCGGGCCACGGCGGCTCCGGGCCGGCCGGCTCCGGCCAGGGGACGGGCGCATGACCGCGCAGGACGCCGATCGCGTGGCAGGTGAGCCCCAGGCGCCCGCCGCCCAGGTCGTCATCGACGCCAACCTCGTCTACTGCCCGGCGCCCATCCCGGAGGACCAGCGCGTCATCCTGGGCCACGGCTCCGGCGGCCAGCTGTCCAACGTGCTCATGCGTGACGTCCTCGCCCCGGCCCTCGCCGTGGCGGCGCCGGGCGGCGTCCTCAACGACGCGGCCGTGATCACCGTGGGCGGCTCACGCCTCGCGTTCACCACGGACTCGTTCGTCGTCTCGCCCATCCGGTTCCCGGGCGGCGACATCGGCGAGCTGGCGGTGAACGGCACGCTCAACGACCTCGCGATGATGGGCGCCCAGCCGGTGGCGCTGAGCCTCGCCTACGTCATCGAGGAGGGGCTCACGCTCGAAGAGCTGCGCGCCGTGACCGCGTCCGCGGCCATCGCGGCGGCGAAGGCGGGTGCCCAGATCGTCACCGGCGACACGAAGGTGGTGGGCCGCGGGAACGCGGACCGGCTGTTCGTGAACACCGCGGGCATCGGCCTCGTGCCGGCGGGCGTGCACCCGTCCGCGGATCGTGCCGCGCCGGGTGACGTGGTGATCCTGTCCGGCCCGATCGGTCTCCACGGCGTGGCGATCATGAGCGTCCGCGAGGGGCTGGAGTTCGAGGTGGAGATCCAGTCGGACACGCAGGCGCTCAACGGCCTCGTGGCGGCGATCGTGGCCGTGGAGCCGGACGTGCACGTCCTGCGCGATCCCACCCGCGGCGGGCTCTCGTCGGCCCTGAACGAGATCGCCGCCGCCTCCCGCGTGGGCATGGTGCTCGAGGAGGGCGCGCTGCCCATCCCAGGACCCGTGCGCGCGGCCTGCGAGTTCCTGGGCCTGGACCCGCTCCACGTGGCGAACGAGGGCAAGCTCGTGGCCATCGTGCCCGCCGCCTCGGCCGGGCGCGTCCTCGACGCCATGCGGGCCACCCGCGAGGGCGCGGAGGCCGTCGCCATCGGCACCGTCGTCGCGGATCACCCGGGCATGGTCACCGTGCGGACGATCGTCGGGTCGGAGCGCATCGTGGACATGCTGGTGGGGGAGCAGCTGCCCCGCATCTGCTGAGCCCGCTGGTGCGGCCGGGTCCCTCGGGGCCCTCCCACCGCACCGGACACGGAACCGCCCCGGTCACATCGGCCGGGGCGGATCGTTTCGCCAGGGTCTGCGCGAGGGCGTCAGGCGGGCGTGTCGCCCTTCGAGGCGCTGCGGCGACCTGCGACGCGGCTGGCGATGCGTGCGGTCCCGTACCCGATGGCGATGGGAGCGCCGAACCAGATGGTGGCGACGATCGCGCTGAAGTAGTCGATGGGCA
>CAIYZX010000781.1 GCA_903930745.1 uncultured Chloroflexota bacterium
CGGTGGGCGGTCAGGCGGTCAGGCGCCCGGACGCTCGATGCCCAGCAGGTGCTCCTTGCGGACGAGGCCGCCGGCGAACCCGGTGAGGCTGCCGTCCGAGCCCACCACGCGGTGGCACGGGACGATGATGGAGATGGGGTTCCGGCCCACGGCCGCACCCACCGCGCGCGACGCGTTCGGCTTCCCGATGCGGGCGGCCAGCGTCCCGTAGGTGGTGGTCTCGCCCATCGGGATCTCGCGGAGCTGCATCCAGACGGCCTGCTGGAACGGCGTGCCGCGCGGCGCCAGCGGGAGGTCGAAGGTGCGGCGCGTGCCCGCGAAGTACTCGTCCAGCTGGCGCTCCACCTCCGCGAAGGGCGCGTCCTCGCGAGCCCAGGCCGGGTCCACCTTGGGCCCGTGGCGATGCTCCTCCATGTACAGGCCACGGAGGTCCACGCGGCCGTCCGGGCGCGGGTCACCCACGAGCAGCAGGTCGCCGATGGGCGTGGCGTGGTACGTGAAGACGGTCATCGGGACGACTCCTTCGGCTCGAGGGTTGCGGTTGGCATTGGGGTTGGGGTTGGGGCCGGCATCGCGCCCAGCGACGCCCAGAGGTGGTGGGTTGCGTACGAGCGCCAAGGGGCCCACGGGGCACCGCGGCGGGCCAGCGCATCGGGCGCCTCCGGGAGACCAAGTGCGACGGCCGCCTTGCGGACGCCCAGGTCGCCGATCAACAGCACGTCCGGGTCGCCCAGCGCCCGGAGCGAGACGTAGCCCGCGGTCCACGGACCCACGCCGGAGATCTCCATGAGGCGAGCGCGGGCCTCCTCCCGGTCCGCGCCGATGCCCAGGTCCAGGCGGCCCGTGGCGATCGCCGCCGCGATGTTCCGGAGCGTCGCGCGACGCGCCTGCGGCACCGGCAGGTCCTCGTCCGCGGCCTCCGCCAGCGCCTCCGGGGACGGGAAGGCGTGCGTCACCGGCGACCCGGCCGCAACCCCCGCGAGCGGCGTGCCCAGCCGTTCCGCGATGCGACCGGTGATCCGCGTGGCCGCGGCGACGGAGATCTGCTGCCCGGCGATCGCCCGGACCGCCAGCTCCAACCCGTCCACCGCACCCGGCGCCCGGCGCCCGGGCCGCAGCGCCACCAGCGGCGCCAGCACCGGGTCCGCGCCCAGCACATCGGCCACCGCCACCGGGTCCGCGTCAAGGTCCAGCAGCCGCCGGATCCGCGAGACGGCCGGCGCCAGGTCCCGCGGGTCCGCGAGCACGAGGTCGCAGGCCACCGCGCCGTCACCGTCCCGCACCTCGGCGAGGGCCGGCCCGTGCGGCAGGCGGAGGCTGCGGCGATAGACGCCATCGGCACCCACGGACTCCACGCCCGCGATCACGCGCGGACCCAGGAACGCCAGGAGGCCCGCGAAGTCGAACGGCTCGCGGCGGGCGAGGCGGAGATGGACCCGGGTGCCGCGCGCTCCGGCCGTGGCGTCGGCGGTGCCGGCCGTGTCGGCAGCCCAGGGCGCGTCCGCGATCACCGCCGACACGGACGCCGGCGGCCCGCCCGCGCGCTTCCGGCCCCGCTCGCGCAGCTCCGTGGGCGTGGCCTCGTGGATCTCGCGGATCGTGTCGTTGAACTGGCGCAGCGAGGCGAAGCCGGCCGCGAAGGCCACCTCGGTGATCGGCAGGTCCGTCGTCTCCAGCAGCAGACGCGCCGTGCCCGCCCGCTGCGCCCGCGCCAGCGCCAGCGGCGCCGCCCCAAGGTCCGCCAGCAGGATCCGCCGCAGCTGTCGCTCGCCGTAGCCCAGCCGCTGCGCCAGGCCCGGGACGCCCTCGCGCTCCACCAGCCCCTCGTCGATCAGGCGCATCGCCCGCCCGGCCGTGTCGCCGCGCAGGTCCCACTCCGGCGAGCCCGGCACCGCGCCTGGGATGCAGCGCTTGCAGGCCCGGAATCCGGCGCCCTGGGCGGCGGCCGCCGTGGGGTAGAAGCGCACCCGGTCACGGCCCGGCGTCTTCGCGGGGCAGGACGGGCGGCAGTAGATGCCAGTGGTGGTGACGGCCGTGAAGAAGTAGCCGTCGAACCGGCGATCCCGGCTCTCCACGGCGCGGTAGCGGCGGTCGAAGAGCGTGTCGTCTGCGCTGGCGTTCGCGGTCATGGCTCGGAGCATGCCAGCCGGGTGCCGCACACGCTAGCGGTTTTCGGACACGACGACACGGCGGCACGATAGCGCGATAGCACGATAGCGCGATGGCGCGATGGCGCAATCCGACCGCGACGGCGCGGCCGCCGGGTTACTTGATGGTGAGGAACGCGTCCACGTCCACGCGCGGCCGCCCGGCCGTCCCCAGCGCCACCACCCGGATCGTCCTCGTCGCCACCGTGGTCCAGGTCTTCTGCCAGACCACGGACCGGTACGTCGTTGACGCGGCCTTCAGGTCCACCGTGGCCAGCAGCGTGCTGCCCTGGTAGATCCTGACCTTGCCGCGGGTCAGCGCCCGCGTGGAGACCAGCGCCACCGTGCGCCCGGTGAACGTGAACGTGGCCGATGCACCGGCCGCCGTCGCGTACTTCGCGGACCCGCCGGACCACGCGGCGGCCGTGGCCACCTTCCAGGTCCCGGCCCACTTGACCGCCGTGGAGGTCTGCTGCACCAGCCGGTACGTGCGCACCGGGCCGGCCACGCAGGCGGAGCTGTTCCCCGCGGTGTCGAACGCCACCACGCAGTAGCGGATCGTGCCCGTGACCGGTGCCGCCACGTCCGCCGTCGCCACGTCCACGGACGAGTAGACCACCGTCCAGGTGGCACCCCCGTCCGTGCTGCTGCGCAGCTCGTAGTGGTCGATCGCCGTGTTGTCGGACCCGTGCCAGGTCAGCCGGACCACGGCGCCACCCGGCGCCAGGGCACGGCCGGAGGCGAGCAGCACGGACGCCGGCGCGGTGGCCGTGGGCGGCATCCGCTCCACCACCACCGGCAGCGCCGCTGCGCTCGTGGCGGGCCCCGGGTTGCCGGCCATGTCCATGATCGAGCCGCTCAGCAGCGTCAGCTGCACCGTGCCCTCGGAGCAGCCGCCCACCTTCGCGGTCCATTCGGTGCCGGAGCCCGTGACCGACGCCACGACGCAGCCCGTCGCCGTGCTGCCATCCAGCGCCAGGTCGCCCGGGACCAGATTCTGCACCGGCTCATCGAACGTCAGCAGGTAGGTCAGTGTTGGCGCGCCGTTCGGTGAGTGCGGACGCGTGACCGTCGCCACCGGCGGCGTCACGTCCGCCGGGACGTTGACCGTGAAGCAGTTCGCGCCCGGCGTGAGACCTGTCGTCACGTTGTTGCCCGCCGTGTCCACGGCCGCAAGGCACACCGTGTGGGAGCCTGCGCCCCACGCCGCCCGCGGCAGCCCGGGGACGTTGTCGGGCAGGGAGCGGGAGCCGTCCCGCATCGGGGTCAGCACCCCGTCGGTCGTGTTTGTCCAGGTCTGGAGCTCACCGTGGTAGTCAGAGCCCCAGCACCGGAGGCTGCCGTCCGCCATGCTCGCGCAGTAGGCGTCGCCGCCGCTCCAGACGGCGACCGCCCCGGTCGTGTCCGGGACCGTGACCGGCGAGGATGCGGACGTCGTGGTGCCGTCACCGCGGATTCCGCCGAACGACATGCCCCAGCACTTGACCACCGGCCCCGTGGCCACCACGCAGGTCCCGTATGACCCGGCAGCGATGTCCGTGACGCCCGTGAGGTTCGGGACAGCCTGCGCGGTGAGGTGGTCCGTCGTGGTTCCATCGCCCAGCTGGCCCATGCCGTTGGAGCCCCAGCACGAGACCGTGCCGGACCAGGTCATCGCACAGCCGAAGCGGTAGCCCAGCACCACCTTCTGCGCCTGCGTCAGGCCCTGCACCTCCACCGGCGTGAAGGCCGTGGTCTTCGTGCTGTTCCCCAGCTGGCCGCCGGAGTTCGCGCCCCAGCAGAAGACCAGGCCGCCACCAATGACGGCGCAGGTGCTGTTGCCGTTTGCAGCCAGGCTCTCCACCGGCGTCATCAGCGGGATCTCCGTGGGCGTGTTGACCGTCGAGGTCCCCTGGCCAAGGCCAAGCTGCCCGAGGCCGTTGTTGCCCCAGCAGGAGACCATCGCGTCCGCGAGGACGGCGCACGAGTGGTAGTCACCCACCACGATCTGCGTGGCGGTCACGAGACCACTGACGTGCACGGGCACCGTGGAGCTGCCGTTGGCCCCGTTGCCCAGCTGGCCGCCGGTTCCAAGACCCCAGCACCGGCCAACGCGGTCCACCAGCAACGCGCAGGCGTGGTGGGCGCCGATGGAGATGCCGGTCACCGTGGACAGCGTTCCCACGATGGTGGGCGTTGCCGTGTCATTGGTCGTGCCGTTGCCAACACGCCCGTCCGAGTTCGTGCCCCAGCACTTGAGGATCCTGGACGCCAGGACCTCGCACATCGCGCCGCCGGCCATCGCGACGGCCGTGGGCGAGCCCAGGTCGTGGGTGGTGTGCACGCGGAGCGCGGCCGCCTCGCTGCCGTCACCCAGCTGGCCGGACATGTCCGAGCCCCAGCACATCACGCCACCGGTCTCCACGGCACAGGTGTACTGCGCATCCGCAGCCAGGTCGTCAGCCGCGCTCAGGCCAACCACCTGGCCGGCGAGCGGCTCAACCGTGGTCACGGCACCACGCCCAAGCTCGCCCTGGACGTTGGTGCCCGCACAGTCAACCCAGCCGTACATGGACCGCGCACACAGGTGCGTGTCGCCGGCAGCCAGTTGGACGGACGCCTGGAACGCGGTCTTCGCGGGAGCCAGGGTGGTGGCGGAGAACAGGCCCGTGCCCAGCTGGCCGGCGCCCATGCCGCCCCAGCACATGGACTCCATGTTCGCCAGGAGCGCGCACGCGTAGCCTGCGCCCACGGCGACGGCCGTGGCGGAGCTGATCCCGGGCACAGGGACGGGCAGGGGCTCACTGGCGGAGACGGAGCCCTTGCCCGTCTCGCCGGAGTAGTTGGCACCCCAGCAGCGGACGGTGCCGTCGGCGAGCGCCGCGCACGCGGTGGCGGATCCCACGGCAACGTCCACCGCCGTGGTGATCCCGGCGACCGGCTGCGGCGTGGCGGCGGACGTGGTGGTCCCATCGCCGATCTCGCCGTTGCCGTTGAAGCCCCAGCAGTCCACGCCACCGCCGGCTAGCACGGCGCACGCACTGTGCGAGCCAACGTCCACCCGCGTGGCCGTCGTGATGCCGGCCACCTCTGCCGGACCGGCGGCCCCACCAAGGGGTGTCCCTCCCAGGTACGGCGCATAGCCCCAGCACCGGACGGTGTGGTCGCGCAGCAGCGCACACGTGGCGGCGTATCCGGCGCTGATCGCCACGGCGTCCGTGATCCCCTCCACCAGCGTGGGCGTGGGCACGAACCAGTCCGGGCTGGCGGGATTGGCCTGGCCGATCGTGTTGGCGCCCCAGCAGCGGACGGTGCCGTCAACGATGAGCGCACAGGCGTGGTACTTGCCCGTGGCGACCTTCGTCGCAGCGCCGATCACGGTGGACACGGTCACGTCGCCGTAGCTGCCGTGCGGCGTGATCGCCGCGTGCTCCCAGTTGCCGCCGTCGATCTGCACGAGGCCCCGGTAGATGCGGAGGTCGTCCGTGACGTCCGCGCTGGCGGTGGTCGCGTGACCCTGGAGCAGCGTGGTGGGCGCCGCGAGGCTGACCCAGCCCGGCACCTGCGTGTCGTGCTCCAGCGGCTCCGCCTTCGTGAGCGAGACCGGGCCGCTGTTGGCGTGGGCATCGGTCACGGTGTTGGAGCCCAGGCCCAACGTCACGGTCCCGGCGGAGCAGCCGGTGACGGTGATCGTGTAGAAGGCCCCGGAACCGGTGAGGGTGCCCGTGGCGCAACCCGTGGCCGGATGTGCACCGGTGGAGACGAACACGAAGTCGCCCTTCGCGAGGCCGGTGACCGTCTCCGGGAAGCCCACGGTGTACGTGATCGTTGAGCTGTCCGTGCCGAGCGGGAGCGAGACGGGCACGAGCGCCACGTTCGGCGGGACGGTGTCCGTGACCGTGAGCGTGGTGCACGTTGGCGAGGCGGTGGCGTTGCCCAGGCTGTCCGTCGCCCGGACGCAGACGGAGTACGGCTGCTGGACATAGGACGGGGCGGGGGCGGTGGTGGTGGCCGTGGCGGTCTCGATCGCGCTGTTGAACGTGCCGTCCTGGGCGCTCATGGAGAGCCAGATGCCGCCCGCAACGCTCAGCTCGGCGCCGGCGATGGGCACGGCGTCCGAGAGCGCGGCGGTGATCGTGATGGACGTGCTGCCGGCAACGGTGGTGGACGGGCTGATGGACGGGGTGCCAACGGTGGGCGAGAGGTGGTCGATGGTCACGGCGGCGGAGACGACGGCCGCGACCGGGCCCGGGTTGGACGCCACGTCGAGGACGGCGTTCTTGGCGAGCGTGAGCGAGACCGTGCCGGTGGTGGTGGCGGTGCAGCCGGTGAGCGTGACGTTGTACGCGTTGCGGATGGCGGACCAGCCGGGGGTGCCGATCGCGCAGCCGCTCGCGGTGATCGTGTAGCTCGCGGAGAGGTCGCTCGCGGTGAGCCCGGTGACGGTCTCGCTGAACGCCACCCAGAAGACGATCGTGGAGCCGGTGGTGGCCGTGACCGAGGGGGTGACGGTGGCCGTGGGCGGGGTGGTGTCCACCGCGGCGACGGGCGATGCCGAGGCCGCGCCGATGACAAGGGCCGCGGCCAGGGCCGCAAGCCTGCGAATGGACCGCGGGCCGTGCTGCGGCCCCCCGAGACCTGACACCGTTCACCCTCCGCGTACCGCCTGCGAGCGGCGGGCGGCGTGGCGCGAACTCTACGAGGTTGCGGGTCCCGAATCTCCGCCGATCCGCACGTCGGCCTCGCCGTCCTCCGTGAGCACGCCGTCCAGCGCGATGTCGTGGACCTCCACCGGCAGCTCCGGCACGAAGCCCGCGGCGTACGCGATGCCCAGCGTGGCCGGGTGCGGACCGGCGGCGCCCAGCGTGCGGTCGTAGTAGCCACCGCCGTACCCCAGGCGGAACCCGCCCGGCGCGAAGCCCACGCAC